>CATVQO010000090.1 GCA_958346165.1 uncultured Collinsella sp.
AGGGCCGTCCCGTCGACCCCGAGCTTTCGCGCGCCCGTCTGGCCGCTTGCGACGCCGTTCGCGTGACGCTCGCCCTGGTGCTCACCCTCGTTGGCGTTTCCGCGCCCGAGCAGATGTAAGCTACGGATCATTTGACCGTGTAGGTTCGGCTTTGCTGAGCCCTATAAGCCCGATCTCCATGCGGAGGTCGGGTTTTTTGCGTTTGGTGAGACTATTTGGTTTGCTGGGAAATGCTACCAAATTGCAACTATACCGGTTTACGGGGCTGAATCGCCAACTGGCGACCATGGTGCCAATAGTGAAATTAAACCCGCAGGTAGATGGCTTATTGTTTCTTGATAATGCAGGGTATGGTTGGCTTGCAGCATCCTGGCCCCGTAATCCGGCGTAGTTTTGAAAATTGTCCCTTGGGGACGGAGGAAAACGGATCATTTTTGTCTCGAAGAGGGGTGGCGGGATACCGTCCGTCACGAATTGGGCTCATCTCCTACGTTTGGACGCATATCCCGAACCATGCCGAAAAGTACGATATTAAAACCGCAGGTAGCAGACTCGTTGTTTTTGAAAAAACAAGGGTATGGTCAGGGGCTCGGGGCAAACGTAGCAGATGGGCGCGATTCGTGGCGCGGCTATTCCAGGTGCCACGGCTTCACTCCTCTGGCGCGACATTTCAAGGCGCTTTTGAGGAGGAGTGTCCCTGATGACTGGGCGTTTAAGAACGTCCAATGACTAAGTTGCAGGTGGCGGCGGTTGTGTTACACTAAAGCTGCGTATATGACGCAAATATCTCGATACAGATCAATGATGTCCGTCGGTATTTGACGGAGCTAGACTGTTTAGCCGCCCTGAAGGTTTATGCAGGGAGCATGTGATCACAGGGCTTGAAAAGAAAGTTGAGCAAACACTGTGTCTGATCAACAGCAAGAAAACGAAATAACGACGACGCAAGCCGCTCCCGCTGCACCGGTTGCGTCGGACCAGGTCGCGGCGCCCGCGCAAGCCTCGGCTCCTGAGACGCCTAAGGCTGCTTCGACGCCTACGCCTGTAGCGGCTGAGAAGGCCGTGTCTGCAACTGGTGAGGAGGCTGCTCCGGCAAAGCCCAAGCGTACGCGCCGCGCGGCCAAGCCTGCCGATGACGGCGAGGAGGTCACCAAGCCCAAGCGCCGTACCACGCGCACGACGCGCGCCAAGCGTACCGCTGCAGCTGACTCCTCGGCGCCGATTTCCGATGAGGTCGCGCAGGCACGTGCGTTGGCGCAGATTAGCGAGGCTCAGGTGGTGCGCGCCCGCCGTCGTGCTGCCGAGCGTGAGGCCGCGGCTCTGACCGAGCTTGCAGCTCCGTTTGTGCCCGAGACGCCTGCCGCCACCGAGACCCCTGTCGCCGACCAGCCAACCGAGAAGCCGGTACCGCGCACACGCCGTCGCACGGCTGCTAAGGCCGAGCAGGTTGCCGATCAGGTAACCCCCGAGCTCGCTGAGGCTTCGGTCCGTTCCGCGGCAGGGGAGGGCACATCGCCTGTTGAGCCCGCTGCGCCTGTCGAGGCCAGCGAAGTTCCCGTTGTCGATCCGGCTTTGCGCCCGCACCGTCGCGGTCGCAAGCCCAAGGCTTTCGTCGAGGCCGAGAAGGCCGCAGCCGCAGCCGCCGCCGCTCGGGATGCTGCGGCGACCGCCGAGCCTGCAACCGCTGCCGACGCGCCCGTCCAGGATGCTACGACTTCCGAGGCCGTTTCTGCCGATGTCGAGCCCGCCGACGTCCGTCCTGGTCGCAGCCATCGTACTGCTGCTAAGCGCACGTCCAAGGCCAAGGCTGCCAAGAAGGGTGCGTCCGAGGTTTCCGCCGAGACGACCGCCGATGCATCGACTGATGCCGCCGAGCCCCAAGACGTCGAACAGTCTGCGTCCGAGAAGCCCAAGCGCGGTCGCAAGAAGTCCGCTAAGGCCAAGGCCGTCGAGCAGCATGCCGAGGCCGAGCCGCAGGGCGATTCCAATGCCGAGGCCAGCGATGATGCTTCGGCTAACGAAGACGCCTCCGCAACCGATGGCACCGCCCCCGTCGAGACCGAAGAGAGCGCTCGCCCCAACCGCCGTCAGCACAAGCGCAACGACGAGCGTAATGACCGCAACGAGCGCAAGGACGAGCGTAACAACGATCGCCGCAACCGTCAGCGCGACCGCAAGCAGCGCAATAAGGAGCGCAATGCCGCTCCGACTGAGCCCACGCTTTCGCGCGAGGAGCTCGCGGCCATGAAGGTCGCCGAGCTGCGCGAGAAGGCCAAGGAGTTCGAGATCGAGACGACCGGCAAGAAGAAGGCCGAGCTCGTCGAGGAGATCTACACTACCGCCGCAAAGGCCGAGGGTTTCCGCGATATCAAGGGCATTCTGCAGATTCGCCCAGACAGCTCCGGCATCATCCACGCCCATGGCTACATGAAGTCCAACGACGACGCCTTCGTGCCCGCATACCTCATCCGTTCCGCGCGTCTGCGCACGGGCGATGTCATCGAGGGCTCGCTGCGTCCTTCGCGCGGCGGCGACAAGCGCGCCGGCCTCGCCAAGATCACGACCGTCAACGGCATGGATCCTGAGCAGATTCGCAATCGCCCCAAGTTCGGCGACCTCACCCCGGTCTATCCCAACGAGCCGCTGCGCATGGAGCATGGCAAGGATTCCATTACCGGTCGTGCCATCGACATCGTGTCGCCGATCGGCAAGGGTCAGCGTGGCCTGATTGTGTCCCCGCCTAAGGCCGGCAAGACGACGATCCTCAAGAAAATCTGCCAGTCTATCTCGATTAACAACCCCGAGGTGCACCTCATCTGCCTGCTCGTCGACGAGCGCCCCGAAGAGGTCACCGATATGCAGCGTTCCATCAAGGGCGAGGTTGTGGCGTCGACCTTCGATATGCCCGCCGACAACCACACTCGCGTGGCAGAGCTCGTCATCGAGCGCGCCAAGCGCATCGTGGAACTGGGCGGCGATGTTGTAGTTGTGCTCGACTCCATCACGCGTCTTGCCCGCGCCTACAACTTGGCGGCGCCCGCCTCAGGCCGCATCCTTTCGGGCGGCGTTGATTCGGCGGCACTGTATCCGCCCAAGCGTTTTCTGGGTGCAGCCCGCAATATCGAGAACGGTGGCTCGCTCACCATCCTGGCCTCCGCACTCATCGATACCGGTTCCAAGATGGACGAGGTCATCTTTGAGGAGTTCAAGGGTACCGGCAACATGGAGCTCAAGCTCGACCGCGACCTGGCCGATCGCCGCATTTTCCCGGCCATCGACCCTGTTGCCTCGGGTACGCGCAACGAGGACCTGCTGGTCGACGAGCAGATGCGCCCGTTTGTCTTTGGTCTGCGTCGCATCCTCGCCGGCATGAACAATACCGAGCGCGCGGCCGCATCGTTTATCAAGGGCCTCAAGGGCACCAACACCAACCAGGAGTTCCTGGTGCGTTCGGCCAAAAAGCATAGCGACTACGAGCAGACGTTCTAAGTCGTCAACCGCACGCGGCGTTATTGCCGGCGCGATGAAGGGTCGGGGCTTGCGCCTCGGCCCTTTTTATATCGCCACTCGGCGCCAGTTATCGACCATAAGACTGGCAAGCAGCAGGTTTCCCGTTTCAATCCGACATCGTCGCTTGCAATCGACAGGGCGGTTTCGCATAATAGCTTTTAAGCTTCGCGACGGAAAACGCAGATGAAACGAACCATATACCGTTGCTTTGGGGCATAGCCCCGCTTCATCTTCTCTCGCGCAGCCAACTGAATGATGCGATTTGGGTGCTGGAAGATGGGGAGAGCTCATGGCTTCTTCTGATGCAACACAACGAGCAGTCCTTGCCGGACTTTCGTGCGGGATCGGCCTGGCCGCCCCCGTGGTTATGTATGCCGCGACGCTGCCGTTTTCGTCGGTGAACGAGACGGTCGTGGCGGGTGCGGTTCCCTTCGCCGTGGGCGCGGTGGCGGGCGTGGGTATCTATGCCGCCTCGCTGGGCATCTCCGAGTACCGTGCGCAGCGTGAAGAGCGTCTGTTCCAGCCCGATGCCATGGGCGGTGCTGCCAATCTCAATCAACATCAAAGTGAGTTCAAGACC
The DNA here is from genome assembly GCA_958346165.1 of uncultured Collinsella sp. Next base: position 4,091 of record CATVQO010000090.1, read on the forward strand.
GCCTCGATTCCGGCTCAGCAGCAGGATGCGACTCCTTACGCTGCGGCTTCTGCTTCTCAGGCTCAGGCGGAGCAGTCTACCTCGGCATACCTTTCCGGCCTGACTGGTGCGTTCCAGCGCCGTCATGCCGATGATGGTGTCCCTACCATCGCTCGAGCCGCAGATGCTATGGACGAGGCCGAGGCTTGGTCCATGATCGACAGTATGCTCGACGACGATTCGCCGGTGAGCTGCGACCCTGCACACTCGCGCGACGTCTATCAAGTCGCCATCGACGAGCTTACCAACGGCGGGCAGACCGGCTCCTTCAATCGTGACGACATCGCCGCCGCGGCGCGCGCCGTGTCGGGCTCCCAGGCCGCCCCTGCGGGCAGCACGGCGGCTTTCGTGGCACTCGTTGCCAACGCGGCAGCCAATAACGCCTACAACGCTACCTCGGGCGACGCGAACGCTTCTGCCGATTATTCGTACGTTGATGAAGCCATTACCGCGGACGAGGAGGCCGTTGCCGCCCGCCGTGCCGCCGAGAGCTCGCTTTGGGGCGCTCCTGCTCAGCAGCAGGCGGCTGAGGCTGCGCCGTACAACGCAAACCTCGCCAGCATGCCTATCATCTCCGGTGCCGCGGACATCGATCTTGACGACCTCGATGAACCTGCAGCCATCACCGCATCGATTGATGCCCAAGATCGCATCGACACCGGCGACCTTCCGGACGCCTCGCTCGAGGTCGATGTCCCCATGGCCGATTACTCGGGCCACGAGGACATGTGGGCCGCCGCCACCGCGATTCTGGATGAGATTGACGAGCCCGCTCCTGTTGCAGTCCCCACTCCCGTCGCTGCCCCTCAGCCTGCTGCTCCCGCCTATGTCGGCCGTCACAGCGCTGTGTTCCCCGAGGATACCGCCCGTATCTCGCGCGAGAGCATCGAGCGGGCCGAGGCTATTGCCGCCGGCATTATGGAAAATCGTCGTCACGAGCGCGTCAATCAGATCCTCGAGGAAGAGATCGAGCGCCTGCAGTCCTCTACCGCCAAGCGTACGGGCCGTGCCTATCTGAGCGTTATCGAGGGCGGTACCGCCAGCTTCGCGCCGCTCCGCGCGGAGGCATAACTTCTGCATGGTTAAGATGAATCGAAAATGGGCGGTCGTGACCTGCCTGATGGCGCTCTTGATCTGGGGCAATTCGCTGGTTCCCGGCTCGGGGTCGGGCTCGCTGAGCCTAACGGTCATGGAAGCTATCCGCGGTTTCCTGCACGGCGTGGGACTTCCATATGAATGGGTGACCAACTTTGTTGTTCGCAAGTGCGCGCATTTTACCGAGTATATGGTGCTCGGCATCCTGGCAACGCACGCTTTTGATTTTGAGGGCCGGCACACCTTTGACGTGCTGCTGCCCACGGCGGTGTTCCTGCTGCTGATTCCCTCGATCGACGAGACGATTCAGCTCTTTGTGCCGGGACGCGCCGGCATGATCACCGATGTGATGATCGACTGCTGTGGAGCGGCAATGGGCGTTGTGCTCCGATATCTCTTACGGTCGCTGATGTACGCCAAAAAGGCCGCCTAGGACGTATTGTTTGGTCCTAGGCGGCCTTTTTTATTTGAGGGCTTATATGAGGCGTGGTGGCGTCGTTCCATTGGTCGGATTTGCTGGGCGCGCCACGCCCCGTGGGTGCGTCTGTTACTGAAGCGCCTGTGCGCCCAGGGCAAGGCAACCCATGATGCCCTGCTTGCCCTCGAGGCTGTTGTTGACAATGTAGGTATCGATGTCGTTGACCTCGGGCGTGACGATATAGCCGTTGAGCATTTCGGCACATTTCTTGCGTGCGAGCGGCACGATGGGGGTGTGGTCGGCCACGCCGCCGCCGATGATGATCTTTTGCGGCGCGTAGCACAGCGTGTAGGTCATGAGCGCCTGTGCCAGATAGCCGGCGAGCAGGTCCATGGCCTCCGGGTCATCGGCCATGTCTCCGGCGCTCTTGCCATCCCAGCGCTTTTTAACGCCGGGGCCGGCGATGAGGCCCTCGAGACAGTTGTCGTGGAAGGGGCAGGCGCTGTGCTCGCCAATGGTGTCGCGCGGGTCGCGCGTGACCAGGATGTGGCCGGCCTCGG
>CATVQO010000091.1 GCA_958346165.1 uncultured Collinsella sp.
CGTTTGCGATCCAGGTGATTCGCTCTAGATACGAAGGGATGATTTCGATGTTCTGCTCGCAGTGTGGCGCCCCTATGGGCGATAACGACAAGTTCTGCGGCGTGTGTGGTGCTCCTAATGCTGGTGCTGCAGCCTCCGCCCCTCAGGGTCAGCCTCAGCCTCAGCAGTTTGTTCCGCAACCGCCCGTGGCGAATGCGCCAAAGGGCTGTGTGGCTCAGGCGTTCCAAGATATGACCAAGACTCCGGGTGTGCTTCAGCGTGTATGCCAAATCGCGTTTTTGCCGGCGCTGATTTGCGTTGTGTCGGTGCTCGTGTTGTTTATTCCCGTTATTGGCGGCATTGCGGCTGCCATCGGCTTTTTGGCAGCTTGCATTGCGAGCGTGTGTGGTTCCGGCTTTGGTATCGAGTGGGGTCGCGATCTGTCGCTCAAGGATGATGACGGTATGGAGCGTCCGCTGCTGCGCTCGACCTCGTTTGGACTAGGCATCTTCTCGTCTGTCATTACGGGTGTGCTCGAGTTCATCGCCGCTATCCCGGTGATTGGCGGGGTGCTCTCAGTGATTGAGAGCACCGTGATCGGTGCTGTCGGTTCGTATTATTTCTATGGTTCGAGCGGCCTTGAGAGCACCCTCATCGCCTCAATGGGGTGGCTCGTCTTTGCCCTGTTCGTCTCGTTTGTGCTGGGCATCTTCTTTAGGATGTTTGGCGATGCCGCTGTGATGCACTTTGCGGTCGCCGGCCGCATGGAGAGCGCGTTTTCGCTCAAGAAGGTTTGGAAGCCCTACAAGGCCAATTTGGGCAAGTTGTTCTGCGCCTCGATTCTTCCCGAGGTTTTGACGGGCATTGTTTCGAATATCATCATGGGGGTCTTCACCGTCATCTTTGGCTCCTTTGCAGCCCTTGGTCTCAGCAGCTATGGCTATTACGGCTATTACTCTCCTTCGGGCCTCGAGGCGATTTTTAGGGGCGGCGGCATCGTGCTCATCTTGTTCCTGATGATCACTGCCTTTGTCTCGGTGTTTTTCATTGTGTTTGGCAAGATGCTCAAGTATCGCGCCGTTGGCTATTGGGCGGCACGTCATGCCAGTGAGTGGGCCGACGAGGATTCCGACGATGTCCTGACGTTTGTGCTTCCGGGCGAGAAGAAGCCTACACCTGTGGGATTCAATCCCACGGCCGCCGCTGGTACTGCGCCTACGCCTGCGCCCGCGCCTGCCCCGGCACCCGCCCCGGCAGCGGAGCCCGAGGCCACGCCCACGGAGTCCGATTGGGCCGCCGTCGCCACGCCGGCTGACGAGTCGGGTGAGGCTCCTGCGGACGAAAACAATCAAACCGAATAGTCGGTCGAGGCGCCCTGGGCAACTGAACCCGGGGTGCCTTTTTCTACGGCGAAAGCAAGAAAATGCCTGGAAAACGGTTGCGGCAATATTTCTCGGAAATTGATCAATGTTGCGTAACAACGTCGCGGCTATTGTTGAGAACATAGACGTGTAAGGTTTGAAGGCGTGCGACGCCTTAGGAAAAGGAGAAGTTGATGTTCTGTCCCACTTGCGGCTCTCCCATTTCGGATGATGCCAAATTCTGCCCTGTTTGCGGATCCGCCGTTGGTGCCGCTTCTGCCGCTGCGGCCCCGCAGCCCCAGCCCGCTCCGGCCCAGACTATTCAGCCCGCGCCCCAGCCTCAGCAGCAGTACACCGGTCAGTACGCCCAACAGTCCGCATCCGCTCCGATGGACTATGGCCCCGTCAAGGCTGACCGCAGCCTGATCGGCTGGCTGCTGCTCTCTCTTGTGACCTGCGGTATCTATTCGTTCTACTTCCTGTATTGCTTGGCCCGCGACATCAATGTCATGTGCCAGGACGACGGCGATTCCACGCCGGGTCTGGCGGCATTCATCTTGCTGTCGTTTGTGACCTGCGGCTTCTACGCGTACTACTGGTATTACAAGATTGGCAACCGCCTGCAGGCCAACGCTCCTCGCTACGGCCTGGTGTTCCAGGAAAACGGCACCACCGTTCTTCTGTGGCAGATCATCGGCGTGCTGCTGTGCGGTCTTGGCCCCATCTTTGCCATGAACATCATCATCAATAATACCAATGCCATGGCAACGGCTTACAACATCCGTCTTGGCGCTCATGCCTAACAATAAAGGCGGCGTGAACAGCTCCCAGGGACATAAGGGCACGGCGGAGCTCCTTCGCCGCGCCCTTTCTTACACCGGCGCGCTCTTTGTCGCCTGGCTCGCGCTCTACCTGCTCGACATCGGCTGCATCTTTCGATTGGTGACGGGCATTCCTTGTCCGGGATGCGGTATGACGAGGGCGTGGCTGGCGGCGCTGCGCCTCGATTTTGCGGCGGCCTTTGCCTACCATCCGCTGTTTTGGGTGGTGCCGATTGCGTTTGTGCTCGCGTTCGTGCGCGAGGAGGTGGCATCGAGCAAACGAAAGCGTGGTATCGACATTGCGGTCACCGTGTTGTGCGTGCTGGTCGTCGCCGTGTGGATCGTGCGCCTTATCAACCCGGCAGACGCGGGCCTGCTCTTTGGTGGTCACGCTCCCGCCGGAGTTCCCACCGATATCATCCACCTCGAACCCCCACGCTGGCTCTGCCATTTGGGGGCGGGGTTGAAATGGTAGAAATAGCACTTGACAAATGAGCGGGGGCGGACGATTCGAAACGTCCGCCCCCGCTTTGACATCGCGATGTGGCTATGACTGCGAGATGCCGGCGAATTGACTACTCGTCGTGCTTCCCCTCGCGGCGTGCAGCAGCCCGCGCATCGTGGATGCCCTTGATTGCGGCATGGCGGGCGGTGCGGGCATCGTGCATGGCGTCGCGCGCCTCAGCGGCCGTTGCCTTGGCAGAGCGCAGTTTGGCGGCCAAGTCGGGGTTGGTTTCGGCAACCGCGGCGATCGTGGGGCCGTCGAGCTCCTCTTGCGTGGGCTCGGCCAAAAAGTCGATGGCATACTGGGCGGCTACCATGGAACCCTTGGACAGTACCGACTCGTCAATCTTGTAGAAGCAAGAATGTTGGGCGTACGTGGCGCCAATCTGGGGGTTGCGCGTGCCAACAAAGGCGAGCACGCCCGGTACGCGGCGCAGATACTCCGAGAAGTCCTCGCCCGAAAGCGTGCCACGGTAATGGCCTTCGCCGGCCGCACCCAGGCACTTGACCACGGCCTGACGACAACGCTCGCTCGAGGCGGCGTCGTTTTCGACCTTATAGTTGGCGATGGTGTAGTCGGTAAGTTCGGCCTCGGCGCCCAGGGCCGCCGCAGTGTGCTCTACGATGCGGCGCATGAGCTCGGGCATTTCCTCGTGCGTCGAATCGCCATAGGTACGCACCGTGCCGGCGAGGTAGGCGGTGCCGGCGATGACGTTGCGTGCGGTGCCGCCGTGCAGCTCGCCGACAGTGATGACAGCAGGCTCGTAGGGGCTGATTTCGCGTGAGACGATGGTCTGCAGGGCGTTGACAATCTCTGCCGCCACCATAACGGCGTCGTGGCCGCGCTGGGGCATGGCGCCGTGGCATGAGGTACCGCGAACGTCGATGCGGAACCAGTCGGTATTGGCCATGCGCGGGCCGGGCTCGCAGCTCACGGTGCCGGCATCGACCTCGCTCCAAATGTGCGCGGCGTAGGCGCCGTCGACGCCGTCGAGCACACCCGTGCCGATCATGAGTTTTGCGCCCTGGCCGTTTTCCTCACTGGGCTGGAAGACGATGCGGATCTCGCCGTGGATGTCGTCGGTCATATGGCGCAGGATCTGCAGCGTGCCGAGCATCATGGCGATGTGGCAGTCGTGACCGCAGGCGTGCATGCAACCCTCATTGACGCTGGCGAACTCCTCGCCGGTCTGCTCGGTGACGGGCAGGGCGTCGATATCGGCGCGCAGCAGGATACGGCGGCGCGGCGTGCCGTCCTCGCGATAGGCGTCGGGCGCGGTGCCGCGAAGCGTTGCCACCAAGCCTGTCTTGAGTGGACGCTCGTAGGGGATATTCATGGCGTCGAGCTGGTTGGCGATGTCGGAGGTCGTTCGCTCCTCGGCAAGGCTCAGCTCCGGGTGCTTATGGAAGTGCCGGCGTTGCTTGATGATATAGGGCTCAAACTCGGCGGCGATATCTCGGATGGCCACGGTGACCTCGTCTGCCGCGCGAACCTCGGTTGCCACCATAATCTGCTGTGCCTTGGTCTTCGTCATGGTCGATTTGCTCCTTGCTGGATTGATCGCAAAATCATACAGGCTCATTCAAGTATGCCACCTGCCGCCAGGGCTGGTAAAGTTGCCATTTGCCGTTTGGGGTTTTGTTGCAAGGGCGGGGGAGTACACTCGGGGTTGTTGAATTTCCTGCCAGAGATGGGGATGCCCATGCAGCATATCGATCGGATTATCCGCTCCAAGAACGTTTTTACCGCGCAAGACGGCATCGATGCCGCCCGCGAGCTGGCGATTGCCATTGCAGGCGATCGCATCGTCGCGGTCGGTGCGCCCGATGACGTGATTGCCGCCGCCCCTGCCGCCGTGCCAGTTGTCGACTACGGCGAGCAATTCATCTGCCCCGGTTTCCACGATGCGCACCTGCATTTCTTCCATACTTCGGTTGGCTCCTCGCCGTACATGCTCATGGATATGGGCACATCCGAGGCGGCATTGGTGCAGCATGCACGCGAGTTTTCCCAGGGCTTGCCCGATGACGCCTGGGTCGTGACCCAGGGCTGGCGTGATTACCGCTGGGATCCGCCCGAGCACCCTACCAAGGCCTCCGTCGACGCCGCCTTCCCCGATCGCCCCTGTGTTATGTATTCGGGCGATGGGCATACCCTGTGGCTCAACAGCCGCGCACTCGAAGCCCTCGGCGTGACGCGCGACAGCGAGCCTCCGGCGGGCGGCAGTTACGATAAAGACTCGAACGGTGAGCTTACGGGTATTGTCCACGAGGCAGCTGCTATGCAGCTGCTGCCGCGCTGCCTGGAGTGGCTGGGCGAGGACCGCATCGCGAGCGCTTACGCCGACCAGATGAAGCGTATGGCCGAGCAAGGCATCACCTCAATCTGCGATATGTCACTCATGCCTATGCCGGGCAGCGACTTTATTCGCGACGACGTCTATGACCAGCTGCAGGCTTCCGGCAGGTTGGGCCTTCGAGCCCATCTATTTCCCACGCTGCTCGACGATCAGTCTCGCTTGGAAGAGCTGCAGGCACGTTACGCGAACAGCGCGCTGCTCTCGGCACCTGGGTTTAAACAATTCTTCGATGGCGTGTCGAGTGCACACACGGCATATCTCACCGAGCCGTATACCAATCCGCGCTTCCCGGGTGACCGGGGCCGTCTGACGGTTCCTGTCGAGCGCATGCGCAAGTTGGTTCTGGCGGCAGCCGAGCGTGGCCACACCGTGCGCATCCACGTTATTGGCGACGGTGCCATCCATGCTGCGCTCGATATCTTTGAGGAGGCGGCAGAACTCTACGGTCTGCCCCCGCACGGTCATAACACGCTCGAGCATCTGGAGAATTTGCTACCTCAGGACATCGATCGTCTGCGCAAGCTCAATATCATTGCCTCGAGCCAGCCCTGCCACATCACGCTCGATCCGGGTGGTCCGGAGCGCGATCTGGGCCTGGAGCGCAGCCGCATCATGTGGCCGTTTGCGACCTATAAGCACCGCGGCATCCGCCAAGCTTTCGGTACCGATAGCCCCATCACAGCCGTTACCAGCATGAACGTGCTCTACACGGCCATCACGCGCCAAGACCCTCGTAGCCACTGGCCTGAGGGCGGCTGGCTCCCCAGCGAGCGCATCGACGCGGCTACAGCTCTGCGCAACTACACCCTGGGCAGCGCCTACGCGGCAGGCGACGAGCATAGCCTTGGCAGCCTGGAGCCCGGCAAATACGCCGACCTGGTAGTCCTGGATCAAAACCCGCTCACCGTTGCCCCACAAGAGCTCCAGGCTACCAAGGTTCAGGCCACCTACCTGGCAGGTAACTTAATCTACGAGCGCTAACCCCACATCCCATCCCTCAGTTGCGGTGAAATAGTTCCTAAAATCGGCCTTCACGCCTGATTAGGAACTATTTCACCGCAACATAAGGGGCACGTTTCAGCAACGTGCCCCTTTCTTGTGCGCCCTACCCGCATCGCCATTTTGCTGCACTGACTTTTCTGAAT
>CATVQO010000092.1 GCA_958346165.1 uncultured Collinsella sp.
TGCGGCCGGCGCTTTTACTACGACAACGATGGTTTACGACGGAAAGGGCTGAGCCATGAAGCTCGCACTCGCACAGATCGATATGCGCCTGGGTGATATTGAGGGTATCTGCGGTCGCATCGAGGACCAGGCGCGCCTGGCCCATGAGCGCGGTGCGCGCGTGTTGTGCGTGCCGGCTCCGCTCTTTATGGGAGCCCTGCCCGGCGGCCTGGTGGGCGCTGCCGACTTTGAGCACGACATACTTGCCGGCTTGACCGGCGTCGCCGAGCGTATCCAAGAGCTCGATATGATCTGCATCGTGCCCGCGGCAGTTTCGTTTGAGGGCCAGCCCCTGCTCGACTACATGATGCTCAAGGACGGCCATGTGGTGCCGGCCCGTTCGAGCATTGCCCTGCAGCGTGGTGGGACCGGCGATGCCCGTTGGGCGCCGCCAGTCTTCGACGTGGACGGCGTGCGTATCGCCGTGATCTTCGACTTGGACCGCGAGCTCGAGATGCTGCCGACCGGCGTCGACCTCATCGCCTATTTCCAGTTCAACGCATTCGATATGACCGACCGCGAGACCGCCGCGATTGCCGCCGTGCGCAGCGGAGCCTACCGCAAGATCGCATCTAAGCGCAGCGTGTGGTTTGCCTGCATGGCGCCGGTCGGTGCGTACGACGAGTCGGTGTATACCGGCGGGTCGTTTGTACTCGACGACTGCGGCCGCGTGGTGGCCCAGGCGCCGTGTTTTGAGGAGAGCCTGCTGGTTCAGGAGATTCAGCGCGGCGTGATGCTCGATGCCTTGGAGGACCACGAGCTGCCCGAGTTTCGTTCCGAGGAGTGGTTGTGGCAGGCGCTGGTGCTCGCTGTGCGCGATAACGCCCGAGCCCATGGTACGTCGCGCGCCGTGGTGGCGCTCGAGGGCGACCTGCCGTCGTCCCTGCTGGCGGCGCTTGCCGTCGACGCCCTAGGTCCGCGCAATGTGGTCGGCCTGGTGTTGGGACGCAACCGCATCTTTACGCCGGCGCAGGAGGAGGCCGAGGCTGCTCGCTGTGCCGCCGTTCGCGCCATTGCCGAGCGCCTGCATATTCGCACGGTTGAGCGCGATGCGCCGGATGCCGCGCGTGTGCTCGACCGCGATGTGTCGGCGGGCGACGCCGAGCGCCTGCGTTCTCGCACGCTGGGCCTCATGCTGGAGGATACGGCGCTCGAGCTGGGTGCGATGGCGCTGAGTCCGCTGTCCAAAACTGAGTACGCGCTGGCGGCGCCCGCGCTTTGCGGCGGCTACCAGGGCGATTATGCGCCCTTTGGTGACGTATACCTGTCGACGCTCGAGTTTGTGGCGCGTGTGCGTAACCGCACGTCCGCCGTGGTGCCGCAGGAGCTTGTGACGCTCAACGCGGTGGAGGATTGCATGGAGCGCGTGCTGGCGCGGGCGCTCTCGACGCTCGACGGCCCGGTCGACATGCTCGATCGTGCGGCGCAGCTGCTCGGCGGACTTGAGCCGGGCGAGGTCGATGGCACGCTCGAGTCGCACGTCGACCGCAACCGTCCCTTCGACGACATTCCGATGGCTGCCGGCAAGCCCGAGGCCTGCTCACTGCTGCTGATGCTCGTGCGCCAGGGAGAGGCGGCTCGCCGCCAGCTGCCGACGGCGCCGATCGTCTCGGCCCGGTCGTTTGCCGAGCGTGCCTGGCCGTATATGCTCGCGTGGTCCGACCTGGGGCTCGACGGCAAGGAACGTATGACGGTCGATGCGCTGGCGCGCGCCGAGGTGAACCGCTTTGCCGACGAGGATACAAGCGAGCGCATGCGTGGCGAGATGATGGGCATACTGGGTGACCTGCTGGGTATTTCGCCCGAGCAGATGGAGGAGCTGCGCTCCGAGGACGGCCAGCGCCGCCTGCACGAGGGCATGAAAAAGTTTGAGGGCGAGGTCCAGGACGCCATCGATAAGATGATGGGCGGGCAGGGCGGCCCGCAGGGCGGGCCCCAGGGCACGCCGATGCCGCAACCGCCGATGGATCCTAGGCAGTTCCCGTTCTTCAGCCAAAACTAACTATGGAATGGGATTCGCTCCCAACCCCGATACTTCAACTAAGCATCTTGGCCTCGTTGTGTTATTCTAGAACAGACGTTCGTGAATAGTGCGCGGGGCCTTGCCTTGCGCCGTGCTTGTGGCGAGGGGAGGTTGGCTTGGTCATTTTGGGTATCGACCCCGGTTTGGCCCATACGGGTTGGGGGATTATCGAGGAGCGGCGCGGAGAGGTTCGCTGCCGTGCCTACGGTTGTATCGAGACCAGCGCGGGCAGTCCGCTCGCGGTGCGTCTGTCGCATATCGCCCGCGACCTCAAGGGCGTCGTCGAACGCTACCGTCCCGATACCGCGGCTATCGAGAGCATCTACTTTGGCGCTAATGTCCGCTCGGCCATCCCCACGGCGCATGCCCGTGGTGCCGCGCTCGTGGCGCTTTCGGAGTGCGCGCTCGAGATTGGCGAGTACACGCCTATGCAGATTAAGCAGGCTGTGGTGGGCACCGGCGCTGCAGATAAGCGGCAGGTCGCGTATATGGTTCGTACGCTCACACAGCTCGATCACGACCCGCATCCCGACCATGCAGCCGATGCCCTAGCCTGCGCCATCTGCCACGTAAACCTCAGCCGCACCCGTGCCCTCACCGGTGGCGAGTTCTATCAACAGAGAGGAACCGGATACTGATGATTTCCCAGCTCCATGGAACGCTTGTCGAGGCCACGATGAGCTCGGCCGTTGTCGATGTGTCGGGCGTGGGCTTTGAGCTCGGCATCTCGGGCAGCACTGCCGCCACGCTGCCTACACCCGGCGGCGAGGTGCGTCTCTATACCCGTATGCAGGTGCGCGAGGACGCCATGACGCTCTTTGGCTTTGCCTCCAAGGACGAGCGCACGATGTTCGATCGGCTCGTGTCCGTCTCGGGCGTCGGTCCGCGCCTGGCGCTCGCCGTGCTCTCCACCTATACCGTGGGACAGCTGTATTCCCTGGTAATGGCCGAGGATGACAAAGGCATGGCCAAGGTACCCGGCGTGGGCAAAAAGACAGCGCAGCGCCTCATCTTGGAGCTCAAGAGCACCTTTGCCAAGGACAAAGGCTTTGTGCCGGTCGACGCGATTCCCGGCCAGGTTGCGATGCCCGTGCCCGCTGCTGCTCCCTCGGCCATCGACGATGCCCGTGCGGCGCTCCTTTCCATGGGCTTTAGCCCGCAGGAGACCGATGTTGCCCTGAGCGGGTATGATGGGCAGGATATGCGTGTCGAGGATCTGCTCGGCGCGGCGCTTAAGCGACTTGGAATGGATGCGTGATGTGGGAAGCCGATGATTCTCAGGACCTGTGGTCGACGCCCGGAAACTCGCCGGCGGCATCCATGGCGCATGGCGAGCGCATGGTGGGCTCGGAGCTGACGCCCGAGGACCTCGATGTCGACCGCACCCTGCGCCCTCAGCGCCTGGATGACTACTGCGGCCAGGAACACATCAAGCAGAGCCTTCGCGTGCTCATCGAGGCGGCGCAAAGCCGCGGCGAGACGCTCGACCACGTGATCTTCTCGGGCCCTCCGGGTCTGGGCAAGACCACGCTGGCTACGGTTATCGCCAACGAGCTGGGCGCTCAGATTAAGACGACGAGCGGTCCGGCCATCGCGCGCACCGGCGACCTGGCTGCCATCCTGACTAACTTGCAACCGGGCGACGTGCTGTTTATCGACGAGATCCACCGCCTCAACCGCTCGGTCGAGGAGGTCCTGTATCCTGCGATGGAGGACTTTGCCCTCGATATCGTGATCGGAAAGGGTCCGGCTGCACGCTCGATTCGCCTGGATATCCCCAAGTTCACGCTGGTGGCGGCAACGACTCGCTCGGGCATGTTGACCGGCCCGCTACGCGACCGTTTTGGCATTTCGTATCGTCTGGATTACTACACCGTCGAGGAACTCGCCCAGATTGTGACACGCTCGGCGACCATCCTGGGCGTGACGATTGACCATCCCAGCGCGCTCGAGATCGGCTCGCGTTCGCGCGGCACGCCGCGTCTTGCCAACCGTCTGCTCAAGCGCGTGCGCGACTATGCGCAGGTGCGCGGCAACGGTCCCATCGAGCTCGATATCTGCCGTCAGGCACTCGAGTTCTTTGAGATCGATGAGCTCGGCTTGGACTGGATGGATATTCGCATTTTGGAGACGCTTGCCAAGACGTTCTCCGGACGTGCCGTCGGCCTGACGACGCTTGCCAGTGCGGTGGGCGAGGACCCGGGTACGCTCGAGGATGTCTACGAGCCCTATCTGCTGCAGTGTGGGTTGATGATTCGCACGCCGCAGGGTCGCCAGGCAACCCTGCGCACATTCGAGCATTTGGGTATCGAGCCGACCCTGTAGGAATGGGCTTGTTTTAGCGCATCTGTAGGCTATCGCTGGGCATCGGGTAAACATATCGCCGTTCGTCGGTTACGGGCGTTTTACTATTGCGCGCGCGTGCTATGCTGGATTGGTCTTTTTCTCATCCGGTAACGAAAGGACCGCCCATGCCTACTGACATCGAAATCGCACGTTCTGTTACGCCGCTGCCTATTACCGAGGTGGCCAAGAACGCCGGCGTCGACGTTAAGCATCTGATTCCGTACGGCTTTGACAAGGCAAAGGTCGACTATTCCCTGCTCAACGAGCCAACTGATCACCAGGCCAAGCTTGTCCTCGTGACCGCTATCAATCCCACGCCCGCAGGCGAGGGTAAGACCACTACGACCATCGGCCTGGCCGACGGCCTGCGCCGTCGCGGCGTCAAGAGCGCCGTGGCCCTGCGCGAGCCTTCGCTCGGTCCCGTGTTTGGCGTGAAGGGCGGTGCCGCCGGTGGCGGTTGGGCTCAGGTCATCCCCATGGAGGACATCAACCTGCACTTTACCGGCGACTTCCATGCCATCGGTGCCGCCAACAATCTGCTGGCAGCCATGCTCGACAACCATATTCAGCAGGGCAACCAGCTCGGCATCGACGTTAAGCGCATCACCTGGAAGCGCGTTGTCGACATGAACGACCGTCAGCTGCGCCATGTTATCGACGGCATTGGCGGCAAGGCCCAGGGAGTACCGCGCGAGGATGGCTTCGACATCACCGTTGCCTCCGAGGTCATGGCAATCCTGTGCCTGTCCACGAGCATCAATGACCTCAAGGAGCGCCTGGGCGAGATCGTCGTCGGCTACAGCTATGCCGGCGAGCCCGTCCGCGCCCGTGACCTTAAGGCTCAGGGTGCCATGGCGGCCCTGCTCAAGGACGCGCTCAAGCCCAATCTGGTGCAGACGCTCGAGGGTACGCCTGCGTTTGTCCACGGCGGTCCCTTCGCCAATATTGCCCACGGCTGCAACTCCATCATGGCCACCCGCATGGCCATGCGCTTTGGCGACGTCGCGATTACCGAGGCTGGTTTCGGTGCCGACCTGGGTGCCGAGAAGTTCCTCGACATCAAGTGCCGCATGACTGGCATTCGTCCCAGCGCCGTCGTGGTCGTCGCAACCGCCCGCGCGCTCAAGTACAACGGTGGTGTTGCCAAGGCCGACCTCAACGAGGAGAACCTCGAGGCCCTCAAGGTCGGCATGCCCAACCTGCTGCGCCACGTCGACAACATTCAGAATGTCTACGGTCTGCCCTGCGTGGTCGCCATTAACCGCTTCCCGACGGACACCGAGGCCGAACTCGAGCTCATCGAGTCCGAGTGTCAGAAGCTCGGTGTCAACGTTAAGCTGTCCGAGGTCTGGGCCAAGGGAGGCGAGGGCGCGCTCGACCTGGCCGATGAGGTCATGCGCTTGACTGAGCAGCCGAGTGAGCTCCAGTTTGCCTACGAGGACGGTGCCGATGTTGCCGATGCCCTTGAGGCCGTTGCCACTAAGGTTTACCGCGCCGACGGCGTCGACTTTACGCCGGCTGCCAAGCGTCAGCTCGCCGAGCTGCGCGAGAACGGCTTTGGCAACCTGCCGGTGTGCGTGGCCAAGACGCAGTACAGCTTTAGCGACAACGCCAAGGCGCTGGGCGCTCCCGAGGGCTTCCGCATCACCGTGCGCGAGCTCAAGGTTTCCGCCGGTGCCCACTTTGTGGTCGCGCTGACCGGCAGCGTTCTGACCATGCCTGGCCTGCCCAAGGTTCCC
>CATVQO010000093.1 GCA_958346165.1 uncultured Collinsella sp.
AAGTCGGGCGAACGCACGAGCTTATCCTCGTCGACGTACTTGCGGACCGCGCGAAGCGTCTCTTTGTCGTCGCGCGTCGAAAACGTAAAGTGACCGTTGTCCTTGGTGAAGACGGCAAAACGCGTGATATTCTTGGTGCCGCGCAAAACCTCGGCGGCAATATAGTCGACCTCGTCCCACGGGATTTGAATATAATCCTCGGGATTGCGCTCGTTATAGTACTCGAACGCCTTATTGCCCACCATCACGTTACCGTGGCTGGTAAGCCCCATCAGGCAGGTTGCCGGCGTTGCCAGATCGACCGTGCTGTTCTGAGATTGCGCCATACGCGCCTCGCCCTCCAATTAAAACAATCGGACCGCATCCAGTGTACCCACCGGGTGCGGTCCGTTTCAATGGCTCAAAAGCCCTTACCTAGCAACTCTCGGTCTTAAGCCGAAGCGTGCTTACATGAAGCCGCAGAAGCGACCGATGATGCCGACGGCGAAGAGAGCCAGGATGATGACGATCGGGCTAACCTTCTTCTTGAGGAGCTTGCAGACCAGCAGGGTCAGGCACACGGCGGCAAGGCCGGGGATGAGCTGATCGAGGTTGGCCTGAAGCGTGGTGACCTTCATCTGATCAAGGGCGGTAGCACCGACGGAGTTGTACATCGTCAGCGCTTCCTTGATACCCTCGGAACCGGAAGGCAGGCTAGCCCAGTCGATAAAGGCGCCAGCAGACTGCTTGACCGTGGAGACGATCGGGGTGAAGGAAATGGACACCCAGCGCTCGACCAGGGCGCCGATGATGAACATACCCAGGATGGAAGCGCCCTCGGTGACCTTGCCCATCAGACCGCCGGAGAGGTCCTTGGCGATAGAGGAGCCGACCTTGTAGCCAAACTCCTGCGTGTACCACAGGAAAGCGTAACGGATGATGTTCCACGCGAAGAAGAACAGCAGCGGACCGACGATGCTGCCGGACATGGCCAGGGAAGCGCCCAGAGCGCCCAGAATCGGGCGAAGGGTGAACCAGAAGACGGGGTCACCGACGCCGGCGAGCGGACCCATCATACCGACCTTGACGCCCTGGATGGCGACGTCATCGATCGGAGCACCGTTGGCGCGCTCCTCCTCGAGGGCGAGGGTAACGCCAATGACGGGGGCGGAAACATAGGGGTGGGTGTTATAGAACTCCAGGTGGCGCTTAAGCGCGGCAATCTGGTCATCCTTGCTGGTGTAGAGCTTCTTGATCGCAGGGATCATTGCGAAGCACCAGCCGCCGTTCTGCATACGCTCGTAGTTCCACGAGCCCTGAAGGAACTGATGACGGAAGCAAACCTTCTTGCGGTCAGCCTTGGTGAGCTGAATCTTGTTCTCTGCCATATGTATCACTCCCCTCCTACTCGTAATCGTTCAGAATGTCGCCGAGCGGGTCGCCGGAGCCACCGCCCGTGCCGCCACCCTGCTTGGCCAGATCCTTAAGGCCAAGGTAGATGAGGGCAAGGGAGATGCCGATGAGGCCAAGGGCGATCAGCGTGAGCTGAGGGATGGCAGCAAGGACAAAGCCGAGGATGAAGAACGGCCAGGTCTCCTTGGTGGCCATCATGTTGATGACCATGGCGTAACCGACGGAAGCGACCATGCCGCCGCCGACGGCCATGCCGCCGGACAGCCAGTCGGGCATAGCGTTAAGCGCGTTGGTAACAGCCTCGGCCGGGATAACGCACAGAAGTACTGCCGGGATGGCGATACGAAGGCCCTGCATGAGGATGGCAGCGTACTGCCAGCGCTCGATGCCGGAGAAGTCGCCCTTCTCGGCGCAACCGTCCATGGCGTGAGCGATAGCGGTAGCAATGGTACGGCAGATCATGGTCAGGAACAGACCAGCGACCGACAGCGGGACGGCGACGGCGATGGCCGCGGTAACGGCCTTGGCCGAATCAGTGGCGCCACCGTTGAGGGCGAGCACCATGATGATCGAAGAAGCGACCGAGGCCAGAGCGGCGTCAGGCGCGACGGCGGCGCCGACGTTAGCCCAGCCAAGGGCCATCATCTGGAGCGAACCGCCCAGGAGGATGCCCTCCTGAAGGTGACCGGTTACGAGACCGATAAGCGTGCATGCCACGAGCGGCTGATGGAACTGGAACTCATCCAGAACGCCTTCCATACCGGCAAGCAACGCGACAATCGCAACAAGCAGAATAGTGATTGCAGACATGTATCGGACCCTCCTTTACTATGCTTGAGCGGCCAGTTCGGCCTTAGCTTTCTTCAACATGGCGTCGAGATCCTCGGAGGAATCCGAAGGAACCTTGCGGACCTCGAACTTGACGCCCTTGGCCTTGAGGGCCTCGAGAGTCTTAACGTCGTCATCGCCCATGGCGACGGCGTTGGTGACGACGACCTTGCCCTTGGAGTGAGCCATGGAACCGATGTTGACTTCCTTGATGTCGACGCCGGCCTCGATGGCCTTGAGCAGATCCTGCGGGTTCTCGAAGAGCAGCATGGCCTTGGTGTCACCAAAGCGCGTGTCCTTGACGACCTCGGCCATCTTCTTGATGGGCACGACGTTGGCATGGACTCCCGGAGGGGCAGCCTGCTCGATCATGGTCTTGCGGAGCTCGTCGTGAGCAACGCCGTCGGAAACCACGATGATGCGGTTGGGGTTGATCTGCTTGGTCCACGTGGTGGCCACCTGACCATGAAGCAGACGGGTGTCGATACGGACGTGGGCAATCTTGATGTGCCCGTCGCCGATGACCGTTCCCGGAGGGATGGCGCCTGCAGGAGCAGCGGCGGCCGCAGCCGGCTTCTTCTCCTCGGGCTCCAGAGACTCGGGCTTGACGCGCACGCCAGCCTTAGCCTCAGTCACGAGATGTTTTGCGATCGCATGTGCAGTGTTCTTTGCGTCAAAGCGCTGCGAATATGCCTCGATGAGCATAGGCAGGTTGACACCGGTGACGATAGCCCAGGAATCATGGCCCTCGATGAGCCCGCTGATCTGGTTGAACGGCGTGCCGCCCCACAGATCAACGAGGAAGAGCACCTGCTCCTGGTCCTCGAAGGAAGCGATTGCTTCCTCGACCTTGGCACGGAAGTCGTCGGGGCCCATGCTCGGCTCGAGCGAGACCACGGCAACAGACGGCTGATCGCCAAAGACCATCGAGCCCGTCTGCTTGATTCCAGCTGCCAAGTCCCCGTGGCTAGCAAGAACAATACTTACCATCACATAACCTCCTTTTTGTCTACGTATTTCCTACACGACATGAAGGAAGTATACCTGTTTGGTTTGTGGAATTATAGCTAAATTCGCAAAAGGTTGGATTATTTGTTTAAACGTCTAAGTTTGTTACAAATTGATTACGTTGCCGGTTTACAGCTTATTGCCTGCTAAAACGTGATTTGCTGATTGCTTTCAAAGACATATAAAGGTGCACTGTTCGTTAAGACCGCTTTTAGGTGGATCCCAATGCGTCTGCGTGCCACCATTTTGTTTAAACAGACATGACTTGACTAACCGAAGCAAATATGTTTAGAACTCTAGCCCATGTAGTCATTGGATGTTAGGCGATGTGGAGAGGGTTGGCGGCGTCGACGGCATCGGGGGCGTCGGAAGGACCGTCGGGGACAGCGTCTGCCGGGTCCTCGTCGGGGGTCTCGATCTGTTTGATCATGGCCTCTTGGCCCTGCAGCAAATAGGTCTCGCCGCTACCGCAATGGGGACAGGTCTTGCCGTGCTCGACCGTCGCGTAGTCGCGGCCGCACGCCTCGCAATGCGTCACGGCCTCGACAGGCTCCACGATAAGCTCCGCGCCCTGCGTGATAGGCTTTTTATCCGCCGCCCAGCGCCAAGCGTCGAGTAGTAGATCGGGGACGACGCCCGAGACCTCGCCCAGCAGCAGCGTGACGCTCGAAACGCGACGCACGCCATGAGCGCGCGCCACATTCTCAACATCGCGAATGATGTGATAGACGATTCCGAGCTCGTGCACTTTTAATTCCTTCCGCCGTTCTACCGAACGGCGGTCGGCTTGACGCTGCGCGAGCCCCAGACGGGCGATCTGCCTTTCAATCGTCGGGCATGGGCAAAAGCCCTATGCCCTCCTCTTTCAAGGCACCTCGCCACGCCTGGGACTCGCTCGCTGTCCAACCGCTCTCTGCGCCGTTCTCCTGCTTGTTGCGTTTCTTACTTCTTCCCGAATTTAATCTTGATGGCGCGCTTGAGCGCGTACTTGCCCAGGCTTGGAAGCTTTTGCTCGTATTTGACCATCGTGGAGCACTCGGGGCGGTCGCGATCCAGATGGATGGCGTCGAACGCGCACTTGGTGGTGCACAGGCCGCAGCCGATGCACTTGTTGGGGTCGACGATCGAGGCGCCGCAGCCCAGGCAGCGGGCGGTCTCGGCGCGCACCTGCTCCTCGGTAAAGGTCTCAACATACTCGCTAAACGGCGCAGCCTTCTCGCGTTCGCGGTCCACATGCGCAACCTCGCGGCTCGCGTTGTCGTAGCCCTCGATCACGACATCGTCGCGGTCGAGCGCGGTGTAGCGGCGCTGGTTGCGGCCGATGGTGAGCGTGGAGCCCGGCTGCACAAAGCGATGGATGGACACGGCAGCCTCGTGGCCGGCGGCAATGGCATCGATGGCAAAGCTGGGGCCGGTGTAGACGTCGCCGCCCACAAAGATGTCGGGTTCGGCGGTCTGGTAAGTCTGGGGATCGGCCAGGGCGCCCTGGCCGCGGCCGAGCTCCACCTTGGAGCCAGCCAGCAGGTCGCCCCACACAATGGACTGGCCAATCGACATGACGACACGGTCGGCATCGACACGGCGCAGATCGTTCTCGTCGTACTCGGGCGCAAAACGGCCCTCGTCGTCAAAGACACGCGTGCAGCGCTTGAAGGTGATGCCGCACACGCGACCGGCCTCGTCCAGGTGAATCTCCTTGGGGCCCCATCCGCAGCTGATGTGCGCGCCATCCTCAATGGCCTCGCGACGCTCCTCCTCGCTGGCAGGCATCTGGGCATCGCTCTCCAGGCAGAACATCTCAACGTGCTCGGAACCCAGACGGCAGGCGTTGCGCGCGACATCGATGGCCACGTTGCCGCCGCCCACCACGATGGTGCGGCCGGGCAGCGCGTCGATCTTGCCGCTGTTGACCTCGCGCAAAAAGTCGACGGCCACGGTCACGTCCTCGGCATCCTCGCCCGGAATACCGGCGAGGCGGCCGCCCTGGCAGCCGATGGCAACATAAAAGGCCTTAAAGCCCTGCGCGCGCAGCTCGTCGAGCGTCACATCGCGACCGACCTCCACGCCATAGCGGAACTCGGCGCCCATCAGGCGAATGATCTCGACCTCTGCCTCGATAACGTCCTTCTCCAGCTTAAAGCTGGGAATACCGTAGGTGAGCATGCCGCCCGGGCGCTCGTTCTTCTCGAACACGACGGGCTTGTAGCCCTTCTCGGCCAGATAGAAGGCGCAGGACAGACCGGCCGGGCCGGCACCGATGATGGCGATCTTCTGATCGAAGCCGCCAGCGCGTGTCGGCGTCACCACGGGCGGGACATAGCGGGTCGCGGCATCAAGATCGCGCTGGGCGATAAACTTCTTGACCTCGTCGATAGCCACGGCGGCGTCCACACGGCCGCGAGTGCAGGCATCCTCGCAGCGGCGGTTGCACACGCGGCCGCAGATAGCGGGCAGCGGGTTCTCGCGCTTGATGAGCGCCAGCGCCTCGTCATAGCGACCCTGAGCCGCGAGCTTCAGATAGCCCTGAACGGCGACATGCGCGGGACAGGCCGTCTTGCAGGGCGCGGTGCCGGACTCGTGCGTCTCGATACGGTTATCGTTGCGGTAGTTGGGCGACCACTTGGTGTGGTCCCACTTGGTGGCATCGGGCAGCTCTTGGCGCGGATACTCGGGCACCTGTCCGCCGGCCTTTTTGCTGCAGAGCTTCTGGCCCAGCTTGGCGGCACCGGCCGGGCACACTTCAACGCAGCGACCGCAGGCCACGCACTTGTCCTTCTCGACCTTGGCGACATAGGCCGAGCGCGACAGGTTGGGCGTGTTGAACAGCTGCGAGGTGCGCAGGGCGTAGCACACGTTGACGTTGCAGTTGCAGATGGCGAAGATCTTGTTCTC
>CATVQO010000094.1 GCA_958346165.1 uncultured Collinsella sp.
GTCAGGTAGTTGTCGCGCTCGGTATCGGCCTGGACCTTCTCGATCGGCTGGCCCGAGGCGTCGGAAAGAATCTGGTTGAGCTCGCGACGGGTCTTCTTGATCTCCTCGGCCACGATCTCGATCTCGGTCTGCTGGCCCTGCGCACCGCCGCTAGGCTGGTGAATCATGACCTTGGAGTGCGGCAGGCAGAAGCGTTTGCCCTTGGCGCCGGCCGAAAGCAGCACGGCGGCCATGGACGCGGCCATACCGACGCAGATGGTGGAAACCTGCGGCTTAATGAAGTTCATGGTGTCCAGAATCGCCAGGCCAGAGTAGACCTCGCCGCCGGGCGAATTGATGTAGAGCGAGATATCCTTCTCGGCATCCTGGCTCTCAAGATGCAGCAGCTGGGCAACGACCAGGTTGGCGCTGACGGAGTTGATCTCCTCGCCCAAGAAGATGATGCGGTCGTTGAGCAGGCGCGAATAGATATCATAGCTGCGCTCACCGCGCGGCGTCTGCTCGATAACGTATGGCACGAGGGCGGAATCGAACTTGGCGATCATACGCATCTCCATTTCTCTCTTGCGGACCAAATTGGTTCTAGATAAACGTACGGTGCCCGCATGCTATGCATTGGCTGGCACCGTACGAAGCAACCGGATAACCGGTGTATAACTTTACCCCATCACGGGCACATGCATGCGCTCGCGGGCAAGGTGGCGAGAATTACTCGGCGTCCCTGGCGGTCTCGTCGACCTCGGTCACCTTGGCGTTCTCGACCAGGTGGTCGACGGCCTTGGAACGACGGATGGACTCGCGGACGGCAGGCATGCGGCCATCAGCGATGAACTCGGCCTTGGAAGCCTCGACATCCTTGACGCCGGCCTTCTCAAACTCGGCGTTGATGTCGTCCTCGGTGACCTCAATCTTGAGCTCACGGGCGAGGGCGTCGAGCGCCAGGGACTCACGGGCAACGTCGTTGGCCTGCTTGTGCAGGTCGCCGATGAACTGCTCCATGGTCAGGCCGGAAGCGGGCAGCCAGGTGTCCAGCGTCATGCCGCGAGCAGCGAGGTTGGACAGGAAGTTCTGGCCAAGCTCCTCAAAGACAGACTGCTCGTAGTCGGCATCCATCTCGTCGAGCTGCAGGCGCTCGGCGAGAGCGGAGACGCAACGGTTCTCCTTCTCGGCCGGCAGGCGGGAAGCCTTATCCTGCTCGATCTCGATCTTGATGGCGTCGCGCATAGCGTCGATGCTGTCGAAGCCAAAGTCGGACTTGACGAGCTCGTCGGTGAGCTCGGGGGTGTTGCGGACCTTGATGCCCTTGACGGTGACCTCGACGGTGTGGGTCTCGGCCTCCTCGCCCTCCTCGACCTCGTCGGTCCAGGTGACGGACTTGACGTCGTCAACGTTGGCGCCGATCAGGGCCTCGTTGAACTCCTTGGGGTTGCTGTCGCTACCGGCGATGAGCATACGGCCCTCGGCGGCAAAGTTGTCGGCGTTCTCGACGGCCTTGAGGTCGACGGTGACGTAATCCTCGGCCTCGACGGCGCGACCCTCGACGTCCTCGAAGGTGGCACGGTAGTTGAGGAGCATCTCGACCTGGTTGTTGATCTCGGACTCGGTGACCTCCGCAGGGGGCATCTCGATCTCGACAGCGTCGAAGGAGGAGAGCTCAGCAGCAGGACGCAGGGAGAACTCGACGGTGTAGGTGTAGTCCTCGTGATCCTTGGCGAGGTCGAGCTCCTTGTAGTCACCGTTCTTGGTGGGGACGATGTCCAGCTCGTTGAGGACGGCGGGCTCGTTGGCGGCGATCAGGTCGTTGGTGGCCTGAGCGAGGGTAGCCTCGGCGCCAAGAGCGGAGTCGATGACCGGACGGGGAGCCTTACCGGCGCGGAAGCCCGGGAAGCGGTACTTCTTGGCGGTGTCCTTGTAAGCCTTCTTGATCGCGGCGTCGACGTCGGCGGCCGGGATGGTGACCGTAGCGGTGAGCTTGGCGTCCTTGACGTCAGAAGCGGTGATGTTCAACACGTTCCTCCTCATACTGCCCAGCTTATCTGAGGTGCTGGTACCTTTATGCAACAAAGAGTCGCGACGGCCAGGGCCGACGCAAGTGCGATGGTGCGGGCGAAAGGACTCGAACCTTCACGGGAATCCCACCAGAACCTAAATCTGGCGCGTCTACCAATTCCGCCACGCCCGCATGAGCGCACAGACTAGGAATGATAGCAGATACGAACGACAAGCGCACGCACACCTTTTACAAGCTCACGACCTCACCACGAGTGCAAAAGGCGGGACGAGTTACCCCGCCCCGCCAATTACGACTTGTTCGCTAACCCGCTACTCCCCCAGCAGGGCCTTCTCGGGCGTGATCGGCAGCGAGCGCACCTGGTGGCCGGTGGCGTGCGCCACTGCCGAGGCCACGGCGGCGAGTGGCGTGTTGATGACGACCTCGCCGATCGACTTGGCGCCAAACGGGCCCGTCGGCTCGTAGCTCGGCTCAAAGGCCACGCGAATACTGCCGATATCCAGGCGCGTGGGCAGCTTGTAGCTCATAAAGTTGCCGGTGCGCAGGCGGCCGCGCTCATCATGCTCGACGATTTCGTAGAGCGCGTGGCCGATACCCTGGGCAATGCCGCCCTCGGCCTGGACGCGCGCGAGCACCTCGTTGATCACGGTGCCGCAGTCCACAGCCGCCGCGTAGTCCACCACAGTCACCTTGCCGGTGGCCTTGTCGACCTCGACCTCGGCAATGCCGGCCATAAACGGCGGGGGCGAAACGGGCAGGCAGGCAGAGGCATGCGAGGTGAGCGCGTCGCCGCCTGCGATGTTCTTGACGCACAGGTTGGCAAAGTCGCGCAGCGTGAGGTAGCGGTTCTGCTCACGCGCGGCACGCTCGTCGGACAGGCGCACGTACTGACCATCAAAGACCACGTCGGCGGCGTCCACGTCCCACATCTGGGCGGCCTTGGCGCAGATCTTCTCACGCAGCTCGGTCGCGGCGTTCTTGGCGGCAAGGCCCGTCACGTACGTACCCGAGCTCGCGTACGAGCCGGCATCGAACGGCGACACGTCGGTGTCCACGCCGCGTACCACGATCATTGAACTCTCCACGCCCAGCTCCTCGGCGGCAATCTGCGCCAGGATCGTGTCGACGCCCATGCCGTTATCGGTGGCGCCGGTGCCAATGGTAATGAAGCCGTCCTCTTCCAGGCGCATGTCGATGCCGGCGATATCCACGTTGGAGATGCCCGAGCCCTGCATGGTAAGCGCGCAGCCCAGGGCGCGCACGCGGTCGCCCAGGTCCACGGCCAGCGGCTTGTCGCGCCAGCCGATCATGTCCATCGCGCGCAGCAGGCAGCGGTCGAGCGCGCAGGCGTTGAGCTTCTCGTTGTAGTACTGCGGCATGATCTCGCCCTCGTGCACGATGTTCTTAAGGCGCAGGTCGGCGGGGTCCATGTGCAGCATGTCGGCGAGTTCGTTGACAGCGCTCTCCACGGCAAACTGGCCCTGGGTGGCACCGTAGCCGCGATAAGCGCCGCCGCGGTTGGTGTTGGTGTAGACGGCGTCCCAGCTAAAGCGGCTCGCCTTCACGTGGTTGTAGATGGGCAGGCTCTTGTGGCCCGAAAGGCCAATCGTCGTGGTGGCGTGCTCGCCGTACGCGCCGGCGTTGGACAGCGTGTGCAGATCGATGGCCGTGATGGTGCCGTCGTTCATAGCGCCCAACTTAACGGTCATCTGCATCTGGTGGCGCGAGTTGCCCGCGGTGATAGTCTCCTCGCGGGTGTAGCAGCAGTAGCTCGGACGGCCGGTCTGCTGGGTCACGAACGCCACGAAGATCTCACAGCAACCCGTCTGCTTGGAGCCAAAACCGCCGCCGATGCGCGGCTTGATGACCTGCACCTGCGACTGCGGAATGTCGAGCGACTGCGCGACCATGCGGCGCACGTGGAAGGGCACCTGCGTAGAGGTGGTCACCGAGATGCGGCCAAAGGCGTCGGTCGTCGCGAAGGCGCGGAAGGTTTCCATGGGCGCGGTCTGCGTGGCCTGGCTGGTGTAGGTGCGCTCAAAGACGATGTCGCTCTGGGCGAAGGCCTCGTCCAGGTCGCCATAATCGCTGGTACCGCTGCACACCAGGTTGCGCGGGACATCGCCGCCCTGCGGGAACATAAAGGTCACGTCGCCCTCGGGATGGACCACGATGTCGTTATCGAGTGCCTGGGTAAAGTCGAGCAGCGGCTCGAGCACCTCATAGTCGACCTTGATGAGCTTGAGCGCCTTGTCGGCAGCCTCCTCGGTCTCGGCGGCGACGATCGCCACCTCCTCGTTTTGGTAACGGACGAGGTTCTCGAGAATTAGGCGGTCGTAGGGACTCGGCTGCGGATAGCTCTGGCCAGCGATGGTAAAGCGGCGCTTGGGCACGTCCTCATAGGTGTAGACGCCCACGACGCCGGGCACCTTCAGGGCGCGCGACGTATCGATGGAGCGAATCTTGGCGCGGGCATAGGGGCTGCGCTTGAGTTTGACGATGAGCGCACCGGCGGGCACCATATCGCCGGTGTAGACGGGACGACCCTCGAGCAGGGCCTTCGAGTCCTTCTTGGGCTGCTTCTTGGTGATCTGCTTGTACGCGACGCCGTCGGAGCTCGTGTCGTTGACCGGAAGCTCGGGCATCTCGAAGCCAACCTGCACGCCAGACTCATTGAGGAAGCGCACGATGGCGCGCAGCTGGCTCTCGTAACCGCTGCAACGGCAGAGGTTGCCGGCGAGCTGGCGAGAGAGCTCCTCGCGCGTGGCGACGAGGCTCGGGTCCTCCTTGGCGGCGCGGGCAAGCGCCAGAACGTTCATGATGAGGCCGGGGGCGCAAAAACCGCACTGCTCGGCACCTTCGGCAGCCATTGCGCGGGCAAGCGCCTCAGACTCGGCCTTGAGACCCTCGAGCGTGGTGATGGAGCGGCCCTCAACACGCGCAGCGGGAACCGAGCAGCTCAGCACTGGGTCGCCGTCGAGCCACACCGTGCACAGGCCGCAGTTGGTGGTCTCGCAGGCGCAGCGCACCGACGCGCAGCCCTGCTCGCGCAACAGCGCAAAGAGCATGGTGTCGGGGGCAATCTGAACCTTGACCTTGCGGCCGTTGAGCGTAAAGGAAAGATCGATGAGTTTGGCAGCCATTAGCGCACCTCGCTAGAATCGACGCCGGGCACGCGGCGGCAGGAATACTCGTCCGTGGCAAACTTGGGGACCTGCACGGTCTCGAGCTCGCGGGCAAGCGCGGCCGAAAGCTCGATGCCGGCGGCGCGGCGCACGGCCTGGATGGCGAGCGGGGCCGAGATGCGGCGGCGGTAGTCGGCCGAGCCCCACAGGTTGGTGCCGTAGCTCAGGGCACGCACGGATGCCGCTAGGGCACGCAGCTCGTCCTCAGAAGGTTGCTCGTTCACCAGGCCACACGCCTCGCCCTGCAGCAAGGTCGCGCGCAGCGGACGGGCGCCCACGGTGACATGCCAGGTGTTATCCCACCAGACGGCGGTGACGTTTAAGGAGGGGAAGTCGGTCGCGGCCTTGCGCACAGCCTCATAGCTCGCGCGGTAATCGTGCTTAACGACCACGACGTGCTCGATCACGTCACGCACGTAGCCCATGTCCACGAACTCGGCGAGCGGCACGCGGCCGGCACCCGTCAGCTCAACATAGGAGTCGAGCGCCAGGAACGCCGAGAGCACGTCCGAGAAGCCAAAGCGGCCGTAGATGCTGCCGCCCACCGTGGCGGTGTTGCGCAGCTGCACGCCCACGATGTCGTGGACGGCGAACTCAAAGACATTGTTGACAAGCGCGTTGAGCCCGGCATGACGCTCGAGCTGGCGCAGGGTGCACATGGCACCGATGCGAAACTCGGTCTCGGTCTCCTCGATCTGATCGAGTCCGCAGGCCGAAAGGTCAATCGCCGTCGCCACGCGACGCGAACCCAGGCGCATCCAGATGCCGCCGCCCACAATCTTGTTGTTGCGGTTCTTCTGCAAGAGCTCATAGGCTTCGGCCGCGTTTCCAACACGGACGTAGGTACCGAACTTGAGCACGTTCTCCCCCATCTCTTCACTTGTCCAGTACTTTTAAGTGTACCAAACGAGGGGCCGC
>CATVQO010000095.1 GCA_958346165.1 uncultured Collinsella sp.
TTGTTATCGCCCCGTACTTTCCGGAGTATCGCGTTTGGATTGAGAAGGCCGGCTGCACGTGTGTCGAGGCGCTTGCCAACGAGGACACATTCCAGCTGAGCGTGGATAACGTATTCAAGGCGATCACCGACAAGACGGCAGCCGTCATTATCGACTCGCCCAACAACCCGACCGGTGCCGTATATACGCGCGACACGCTGACGCGACTGGCCAATGTTCTGCGCGAGGCCAACGCTCAGCGCGATCCCGAGAATCCGATTATGCTCATCTCGGATGAGCCGTACCGCGAGATCGTGTACGGTGCCGAGGTGCCTTGGGTGCCCTCGATCTACGAGCACACCATCGTGTGCTACTCGTATTCCAAGTCGCTGTCGCTGCCGGGTGAGCGCGTGGGGTGGATCTTGGTTCCCAACACCAATCCGCAGGCTGCCCGTCTGATGCCGGCCGTTGCCGGTGCCGCCCGTACGCTGGGCTTCGTGTGCGCGCCGGCGCTCTTTCAGCGCGTAATTATCGACTGCATCGATGAGCCGAGTGACGTTGAGGCCTATGCACGCAACCGCACCGCGCTTACCGACGCACTAGCGGAGTATGGCTACACCTATGTTGAGCCGGATGGCGCGTTCTACCTATGGGTGAAAGCATTGGAGCCCGATGCGAATGCGTTTTGCGAGCGCGCAAAGAAGTATGAGTTGCTTGCGGTTCCCTCGGACAGCTTTGGTATGCCGGGTTGGTTCCGCCTGGGCTATTGCGTGAGCTACGAAACGATTGTCAATTCGCTACCCGCTTGGAAACAGTTGGCGGACGAGTATCGTTAAAAGTAAAGCGCTCTGCCTACAATGTTTTACGTGAAACGGGGTTTGGTGTTAAGCCGGACCCCGTTGTCATGGACGTTGTGTCTTTGGGATGGAGTGGTTTTACGACTATCGAAGGCTATGCGTACAATGAATATAAGCGACGGCCGTGCCAGATAAGGAGACCTGATGCCCTACCTGCTTTCTTGTGACATTCATACCCATACGATGTTCTCTGCGCATGCATATTCGACCATTGAGGAGAATGTGTACTGGGCGGCAGAGCGTGGTCTGCAGGTGCTCGGATCTGCCGACCATTTGAGCTCTATGGTTACGGCTTGCCCCAATGACCTGCGCAGTTACCAGTTCTTTATCAACCAGGATATCTGGCCGCGCATTTGGAGCGGCGTGCTGGTGCTGCGTGGTGCCGAGGCCGATATCGTTTCGCTGGACGGAAGCCTGTTTGGCGAGGACACTCCTGTCACGCTCGATATTGCCGGCGATTCGTACAGCCGTCAGCATTCGCTGTTCGATTTGGTTACGCGTAATTTGGATTATTTGGTTGCGAGCGTGCATAATCCGCAGATTGCTGAGGGCGCGACGCTGGCCCAGACGACCGAGATGTATATCAATGCCCTGGAGCACCCCAAGGTGTTCATGCTGGGTCACACGGGGCGTTCGGGCGTGCCGTTCGATATCGACGAGGTGCTGTTGGCAGCTAAGGCCAAGCACAAGATTATCGAGATCAACAACCATAGTCTTGAACACGGTGTCGACACTGAGCATTGGGCCGTATGCCGCAAGATTGCCGAGCGCTGCGCCGAGCTGGGCGTGGGCATTGGCGTGTCGACCGATGCCCACATTGGCATGGCCATTGGCAAGCTCGATCACGCGCGCAAGATGCTCGACGAGATTCACTTCCCACTGGATTTGATCGTGACGCGCGACCGCGAGACGCTGCTGTGCGAGATGGCGGCAGCCGGCGTGTGCGATCTGCGCAATGGGATGTAGCGGAGTTTATAAACCAAGCGAAGGGGGCGGCCCAGGCGGGTCGCCCCCTTTCTTGTCCCAAAAATCTACTGAGGTTGGTTAGCGGCGTTCGAGGACCGCTACGGTTTCGGTGTGGTCGGTGTGAGGGAACATGTCGACTGGCGTGATCTTGAGCAGGCGATAGCCTCCGTCGAGGAGCTGGTGCAGGTCGCGCTCTTGGGTCACGGGGTTGCAGCTGATATAGGTGATGCGGCGCGGCTTAAGTGCGCAGGCAGCTTCGAGGAACTCGGGCGTGGAGCCGGCGCGCGGCGGGTCGATGGAAAGAACGTCGACGCGTTCGTTGTTGTCGGCGGCATCCAGGATGTAGTCGGTGGCGTCGTCGGCCATAAACCAAGCGCTGCGGGTGAGGCCGTTGAGCTCGGCATTGCGACGTGCGTCGGCAATGCCCGCCGGGTTGCGCTCCACGCCGAGCAGCATAATGCCGATACCCTTGTTCTGGGCATCTTTAGCTGCGCAAAGACCGATGGTACCGCTGCCACAGTAGGCATCCATGAGCACATCGCCCTGGTGCAAATCCATGCCGTCGATAGCGAGCTGATAGAGCAGCTCGGTCTGTTGCGGGTTGGTCTGATAAAACGCGGTGGGGGAGATGTCGAATTCGCAGCCGAGCAGCTGGTCGCGCATGCATTCGGCGCCATACACGATGCGGGTTTCCTCGCCGAGGATGGCGTTGCCGGGGCGTCCGTTGATGTTTTGGGCGACGGTGACGATGCGCGGATCGAGTGCGGCGACAGCCTCAAAGAACTCCTGCGCATGCGGCAAGTCGCGCTGAGCGGTCACGAGCGTGACCATGACCTGGTCGGTACGCCAACCGCAGCGGACGACGGCATAGCGAAGCAAACCAAGATGCTTGTCCTCATTAAAGGCGGGAATATGCAGCCGCTCAGCTTCGCGTGCGATGCCGTTGAGAATCTGACGGGCGCCCGGTGCCTCGACGGGGCATTCGGGTACGGCAACGATCTTGTGCGTGCCGCGCTCAAAGAAACCGCAACGGACAGCGCCCTCCTTACCGGGAGCAAAGGGAGTGGCGGCCTTATGGCGAAAACCGCGCGGCGCAGGATATTTGCCCGGGTCGCCCAGGGTGACACCCATGCCACGAATAGGATCTACAGCAATGCCCTCACGCTCACAAAGCGAAGCAAAAAGCTCCTCCATAGCAGCCTGCTTAGCTGCCAACTGCTTTTTATAAGGACGATTGAGCGCCGTGCATCCGCCACAAGCTCTCATGATGGAACAGGGAGACTTGGGATCCACAGCCTCACGCGCAGACGGAACCGGATTCTTATACGGGCGCTTGGAGCGAGTCTGAGATGCCTTATCCTCGCTCCGACGAGAGCCGGGACGCTTGGCCTTAGCCTTGCCCTTAGCCGACTTACCCTTCGCATTCAGAGACGACTTGGATTTCTTAGAAGATTTTTTCTCCCCCGACCCCTCAGCCGCCTCGATCAAAGCACGACGAGCCTTACGCTCCGCACGAGATTCTGCCATGAATTAACCCCACTAATTTACAAATTGAAATCTGAAAGCATTGTATCGTGCCAAGCTAGCGGACGATATGCAAGCGCCCACTTCATGTCAGTGATAAACCCAACGACGTTTGCCCGCCGGGTGCCGGGGCAGGGGTTAAGTTTGTCGCGAGTTCCGCACGAACAGGAGAGCACTTAATGTGCTCTCCGTCGCGAGCAGGACTGTAGAGCAGCAAACTTAACCCCTGCCCCGGCACCCGGCGGGCAAACCCTCCCTTGTACTCCATCTCACTAAAGTGTATGATTCTGGACGTTACACGACTCACTTTACTTAACTAAAGTGCCATCAAGGGGGGATACCATGAACACCGATATGTCTCGTCGTCAGTTTGTTGGTCTAGCCGGCTCGCTCGCTACGGTGCTTGGCCTTGGTCTTGTCGGTTGCGGCGGTGGTGCCGGCAAGGGCTCCGCTGCTGGCTCTGCCGCGGCCAAGGATGTGAAGGGCGCTGCGGAGTCCAAGAAGCTCGTGGTGGGCTTTGATAAGTCCTATCCTCCGTACGGCTTTGTGGGCGACGATGGCGAGTACACCGGCTTTGATCTCGATCTGGCCAAGGCTGTTGCCGATAAGCAGGGCTGGGAGGTCAAATACGAGGCCATCGACTGGGATGCCAAGGATACGCTGCTTAACTCGGGCGCCATCAACTGCATCTGGAATGGCTTTACCATGGAGGGCCGTGAGGACGACTACACGTTCTCCGAGCCGTACATGCTCAACGAGCAGGTGCTGGTGGTAAAGAAGGATGCAGGCATCAAGAGCTGGGACGATCTTGCCGGCAAGACCGTGATTACCCAGACCGATTCCGCTGCGCAGGATGTGCTTGAGGGTGACCAGAAGGATCTGGCGGCGACGTTTGCCACGCTCGACACCATCGGTGAGTACAACACGGCGTTTATGCAGCTCGAGAGCGGCGCGGTCGATGCCGTGGCTTGCGACCTTTCGATTGCCCAGTATCAGCTTGCCGCCAAGCCCGATGCTTATACGCAGCTTGATGAGCCGCTGTCCAGCGAGCACTACGCCGTCGGCTTTAAGAAGGGCGACACCAAGTCGGCCGACGCCGTGACCGAGTCGCTCAAGGCACTCTACGATTACGGTACGGTTAAGGATCTCTGCGACAAGTATTCAAGCTATGGTCTATCTTTCGATAATTGGGTGCTTAAGTAATGTCTATTCAGGTCATGATGCAGATGCTTGGCCAGGGATTCTTGGTCAGTTTGCAGTTGTTTGTGCTGACACTGCTGGGGTCGATTCCGCTGGGAATCCCCGTGGCGTTTATGCGCATGAGCAAAATTGCGCCGCTTCGCTGGATTGCGCGCATCTACATTTCGGTCATGCGCGGTACGCCGCTCATGCTGCAGATGTTTGCCATCTACTTTGCCCCGTACTACGTGTTTGGCATTTCGCTCACGCCCGATTCCAAGTGGACGGCGTGCGTCGTGGCGTTCATCATCAACTACGCCGGTTACTTTGCCGAGATCTATCGCTCGGGCTTGCAGTCCATTCCGCGCGGTCAATACGAGGCTGCCGAGGTGCTGGGCTATTCGCGCGTGCAGACGTTTCTGTATATCGTGATGCCGCAGGTCGCCAAGCGTATTCTGCCGGCGATGGGCAACGAGATCATCACGCTGGTCAAGGACACGTCGCTGGCGTTTGCCATTGGCGTGGGTGAGATGTTCTCGACGGCCAAGGCGCTGGTCGCCTCGCAGGTGAGCATGGTGCCGTTTGCGATCGCGGCGCTGATTTACTGGGTCTTTAATTTCGTCGTCGAGATGCTGCTGGGCGCCGCCGAGAAAAAATTGGATTACTACCATGATTAATTCGGTAATGAATATATCGAACGCGCGTAAGGCGTTTGGCGGCAATGAGGTGCTCAAGGATATCTCGCTTGAGGTGAAGCGTGGCGAGGTCGTGGCGATTATCGGGCCTTCGGGTGGCGGCAAGTCCACGCTGCTGCGGTGTGCCACGCTGCTCGAGTCACTCGACGGAGGCTCGCTCTCGTTTGGCGACCTTGCCGTTGCGACGGATGCGGGTTCGGGCGCGGTCTATGCGAAGGGCGATGTGCCCAAGCAGGCGCGCTCGCGATTCGGCCTGGTGTTCCAAAATTACAACCTGTTCCCGCACTATACGGTGATGAAAAACATCACCGATGCGCCGATTCGCGTGCTTAAGCGTCCGCGCGAGCAGGCGGAAGCCCGCGCTCACGAGCTGATTGCACAAATGGGGCTGACGGGCAACGAGAACAAGGTGCCGTGTGAGCTTTCGGGCGGTCAGCAACAGCGTGTGAGTATCGCCCGCGCCCTGGCGCTCGATCCGGAAATCTTATTCTTTGACGAGCCGACCTCGGCGCTCGATCCCGAGCTAACGGCCGAGGTGCTGCGTGTCATTAAAGACCTGGCGGCGCAGAATATGACGATGGTGATCGTGACCCATGCGATGCAGTTTGCGCGCGATGTTGCCGATCGCGTGGTCTTTATGGACGGAGGCCGCATTGTCGAGGAGGGCCCGGCCGAGCAGGTTATCGATCATCCGCGTGAGCAACGTACCCGTGAGTTCTTGAGTCGTATCGAGGGCTAAGCTCAGCTATGTATTGAGAAGAAGCCGCCGCGGGTCTTATGGACTGCGGCGGCTTTTATTTGTATCGATGGGGTTTAATAATCACCTGGCATACTTGCTCTGTCCTCTCGCCGCCTGTATTCATACGTGCGCCGAAAGGTATGCATGGACAGCCGCC
>CATVQO010000096.1 GCA_958346165.1 uncultured Collinsella sp.
CTGCTAAAATACAAAGCGCTCATGTAGTTTAAACGCACGACGATAAGGAGCACCAGTGGGTAACCACTTCCGTACCTCCGGTGCGGGCGATGATGCCCCCAAGACGCAGGCAGGCGTCCAGGGCAGTCGTTTCGCCACTCCGGATTCAGAGGGCCAGCCTGTTGCTCAGGCCCCCGCTCAGCCGGCAGATCAGGCACAGCCGGCATCCGATCCCTTTGCCTACAATCCAACCAGCGATGTCGCGCTTTCCGGTGCGGCGGGTTTTGAGCCCGTTCAGGCCGTGACCGCTCGCGTGGAGCAGCCTCAGGCTGGTGCCGCCACGCTGCAGCCTACCATGGCCGGCATTCCCGACCCCTTGGCCCCTGCGACGCCGGCTCCTCAGCCTGCGCAGTCCGGTCTCTTTGCCGCTATTCCCGACCCCACGCAGCCTGCTGCCCCGGTGGTCGAGAGCGATCAGGCCGCCGAGGTCGCAAGCCTCGATAACGCGCTCAACAACCCCGATTTTACGTCGGTGTTTGCACCCATCGATCCGCAGGCCAGCCGCAAGAAGATGGCCAAGCAGGCCGGTGTCGAGCCCGTCATCCTTATGGAGCATGTCACCAAGATCTATCCGGCACAGCCCAACAAGCCTGCACTCGACGACATCAACATCGAGATCTATCCGGGCGAGTTCGTCTTCCTGGTCGGTCACTCCGGCTCGGGTAAGACCACGCTGCTGTCGACGCTCAACCGTGACGTCAAGCCGACGAGCGGTCGCATCCTGGTTGCCGGTCAGGACCTCATGAAGATCAAGAACCGCAAGGTTCCGTTCCTGCGCCGCCAGATTGGCGCCGTGTTCCAGGACTTTAAGCTTCTGCCGCAAAAGACCGCCTACGAAAACGTGGCGTTTGCCCTGCAGTGCATCGGCAAGCCCAAGGGCGTCATTCGCAGCCAGGTGCCCGAGGTGCTGCGTCTGGTCGGCCTGGCCGATCAGATGGACTCGCTGCCCGACCAGCTTTCCGGTGGCGAGCAGCAGCGCGTTGCCGTCGCCCGCGCTATGGTCAACCGTCCGCCGCTGCTGATCTGCGACGAGCCGACGGGCAACCTCGACCCGGCGATCTCGCTGGGCATCATGAAGCTGCTCGAGCGTATTAACCGCACCGGCACCACCGTGATCGTCGCCACGCACGACCGCGAGATGGTCGATAGCATGCACCGTCGCGTGATCGCCCTCGAGGGCGGCCACGTTATCCGCGACCAGGAGAGGGGAGGTTACGGCAACTATGGCACCAACTAACGTGGGCTACTCCTTCAAAGAGGCAATCAGCCACTTCTTCCGTAACTGGACTACCTCGCTCGGCGCCGTCATCACGATCTTCCTTTCGCTGTTTATCATCGGCCTGTTCATCATGGGCTCCGCGATGCTGAACTCCGTGATCGGCACCGTCGAGGATCAGGTTGTCATCAACGCGTTCATTAGTGATGACGCCGATCAGGCCGATGTTCAGGCTTTTGAGGCCGAGCTTAAGACGTGGAATAACGTCAAGTCCGTGACCTATAAGGACAAGGACGACGCACTGGCCGAGTATACGAGCAAGATGTCGGGTAACGCCGACGCCACCATGAGCGCGCTCGACGGCCAGAACCCGCTGCCCGCCTCGTTTGCGATTGAGATGGACGATCCGTCTCAGGTCGAGAGCACGGCCAAGAAGCTCAAGAAGAATGCCGATTTCCAGAAGATCGCGGATGACGGCGACGTCAACGCGAGCGTGCTGTACGGCCAGGAGGAAGTGAGCCGCCTGTTCCAGGTGACCAACTACATCCGCATCGCCGCCGTGGTGCTCGTTGGTCTTCTGACCTTTATCGCATTCATCTTCATCAACAACACGATTCGCCTGTCCATCACGGCGCGTCGTCGTGAGATTGCGATTATGCGTCTGGTCGGCGCCAGCAACGGCTTCATTCGTGGCCCGTTTATCACCGAGGGCGTGCTGCAGGCCATTTTGGGCTCGCTGCTTTCCATCGGCGTTCTGGAGCTGCTGCGCAATCTGATGATTCCGCGTCTGCAGGAGAGCATCGGCTGGATGTCGTTTGCCCTGCCGATGCAGTACTACCTGGTGACCTATGCTGCGCTGATTCTGGTCGGTGTGATTATCGGTCTCTTTGGTTCTGCCATCGCCATGCGCCGCTACCTGCGCGTGTAGGCATGCTTGGAATTCATCCCTTCCAACGGGTCGTCTCTTATGGGGCGGCCCGTTTTTTGATCCCTAGGGGACGGCAGGAAAGCGAATCATTTGGGTAGACTCTTTGGAGTTCGCAATCGATAGTTAGGAGGCGCCATGGGGCGCAATAACAAGCATAAGCGTGGAGCTCGCAATCAGCGCGGGCCGGTGCGCAGCGAACGCCGTCCGAGCCTGACCGGGCGCGTGCAGCTCCATGAGCATAGCGCCTACGTTGTAACCGAAAACGGCGACTACAAGGTCATGGGCCGCGGTAAGCGCGAGATCATGGATGGCGATACCGTTGCCGTGAGCATTAAGAACAGCCCGCACGGTGAGCGGCGCGCCGTGATCGAAAGCGTGGTTGAGCGTGCAGCCATAAGCGTGGTGGGCACGTACCAGACCGCCGGTCCGCTCGGTGTGATCGAGCCGCTCGATTCGCGTCTGAAGGCCGACTTCTTCATTCTGCCCGAGGATACCTCGGCGGATCGTCTGGGTGTCCACCCGGGTGACGCTGTTGTCGCGCGCATTTTGACCTACCCGACGCGCCTGGAATCGGGTACCGTGACGATCGAGCGCCGCATTGGCGGAGATGACGCGCCCGATTTGGGCGTTCAATATGTGATGGCGCGTTACGGCTATACCGATAGCTATCCCGAGGCCGCGCTGGACGAGGCCGAGGGGCTTTCGCTCGATGTGTCCGCGGCGCTTAAGGACCCGCTCCGCCGCGATCTGCGCGACCGCTTTGTCATCACGATCGACCCGGTCGACGCGCGCGACTTTGACGATGCCATTTCGTTGGAGCGCACGCCCGAGGGTGGCTACAAGCTGGGTGTGCATATCGCCGACGTTTCACACTATGTGGCTTGGGACGGGCATATCGATCTTGAGGCTCGCCATCG
Source organism: uncultured Collinsella sp. (assembly GCA_958346165.1). The sequence goes on from CATVQO010000096.1 coordinate 3,101, forward strand.
TACGACATCGGTGTATCTGGCCGATCGCGTGCTTCCCATGCTGCCCGAACGCCTGTCCAATGACCTGTGCTCGCTTCGCCCTGACGAGGACCGTCTTGCGTTTACCGTCGATATCGAGCTCGATGCGCAGGGTCGCGTGCGGCATTACGATCCGTATCCCAGCGTGATTCGCTCGCGTGTGCGTATGGACTATGACGGCGCCGAGGCGCTGCTGGTGCGTGCCGGCGCGGTTGAGTATTCGGTGCTGGAGGGTGCAGCCGAGGATGTTGCGGCTGCCGAGACCTCGCGCGAGGAAGCGCTTGAGCGCGGTCTTGCGTGCGAGGAGGCCGCCCGCGGCTACAACATCGACCTCGGCGATTTCCTTGTCTCCGCTAACGAACTCGCCGAACTTCGCCGTCGTATTCGTCGCGCCCGCGGCTCAGTCGATTTTGACACAGCCGAGATTCGCGCTCTATTGGATGAGGACGGAGTGCCCGTGCAGATTGTGGCGCGTGAGCGTTCGTGTGCCACGTCGCTTATCGAGGAAGCCATGCTGCTCGCCAACGAGTGCGTTGCAGAGTGGCTGGCAGACCGTGATATCGAGGCCTGCTATCGCGTGCATGAAGATCCGAGCCCCGATAGCCTGCACGGTGCCGCCGTTGCGCTGGCGCAGCTAGGCATCATCGACGATCGCCGTGCTGCCGGTATTGCCCTGGGGAGCCCCGATGAGCTGCAGGCTGCAGTTGATGCTGCCGCCGGTACGGCCAACGCACCGCTCGTTAACACGCTGCTTCTGCGCAGCATGCAGCGCGCGCTGTACAAGCCGCGCAACGAGGGCCACTTTGCGCTCGCCGCGCCGTGCTACTGTCACTTTACGAGTCCCATCCGTCGCTACCCCGATCTGGTGGTGCACCGCGTACTCAAGCTGCAGTTGGCCTATGAGCAGCTGGGCGGCAAGGACGCCCTGGTCCGTACGCCGCGCCTGATCGGCAAGGGGCGCGAGTCACTGCCGCGCATTCTGCCGCAGATCTGCCGCGCATGCAGCGATGCCGAGCGCGCGGCAGATGCCGCCAGCCATGCGACGCAAAAGATCAAGATTGCCCAGTACTATGAGGACCGTCTGGGCGAGCGCTATGCCGGAACCGTCTCGTGGGTTAGCAGCATGGGCCTTTTTGTGCGCTTGGACCTAACGCAGGTCGAAGGCTTGGTTTCGATCAAGAGTCTGGGCAACGAGTGGTTCGAGTTCGACGAGGACGCGCTCACGCTCACAGGTGCCGACACGGGCACCCGTTACGAGCTGGGGCAGCGCGTGATTATCGAGGTCTCGCGCGTCAATACCACGCGTGGGCACTTGGACTTTAAGCTTATCCATTAGCCAAATCCCGACTCATGGTGGGGGAGCGGAGGGCGGCCTTTCGGGACCGCCCTTCGCATTTGAATCGTGGCTACCTTGCCGTCTGCTCGGCCGCCCGCTTACCTGCTATTTGAGAGGTAAAACCTACCAAAATAAACCTGTCCCTTTTGGCAGGTTTACAAGAAAGCGGGGATGAGATGGCGACGGTGTACGGTTATGCGCGGGTGAGTTCGCGCGATCAGAATCTTAATCGGCAGCTGGATGCGCTGGGCGCCTATGGCGTGGGCTCGGCGAATATTTATGCCGACCATGCGAGCGGCAAGGACTTCGATCGACCGCGTTATCGCGAGCTGCTGCACGTCCTGGGAGACGGGGACGTGCTGGTGGTGCTTTCTATCGACCGACTTGGCCGTAATTACTCCGAGATTCTTGAGGAATGGCGACGCATTACCAAGGTGCTCGGGGTTGCCATTGTGGTGTTGGATATGCCATTGCTTGACACGCGCGCCAGGGCCAGCGGCGCGCCGGATGTGACTAACACCCTGATTGCTGATATTGTGCTGCAGCTGCTGAGCTACGTGGCGCAGGTGGAGCGCGAGAATATCCATCGGCGCCAGGCGGAGGGGATTGCAGCGGCGCGGGCGCGAGGGGTCCGTTTCGGTCGACCTCGCAAGCCATGCCCTCCTCAGTTTGAGCTGGTGCGCGATAGCTATGAGGCGGGCGATATTACCCGCAGCCAGGCAGCAAAGTGCCTGGGCGTGTGCGTGGGGACGTTCGATCGCTGGATGCGCGAGGCGGGGTAGGGGTTTGCGTCGCTTTGTCGCTTCCTGTTGCGATTCAAATTTTGATACGGTGACGATGTCATTTGGGGCTACACTCGCTGATATTCAAAAAAGGAGGTTGGCCTTTGGCGCGCGTAAAACAAATAATCGGATGGACCGCGATCGTTCTGTTCGCTGTAACGCTGGCGGGCATCTGGGTGCTGACGGAGCAAAATGCGGTGGAGACGTCGTTGCTGAGCGAGTCCACCGCGCGTGTGGTGGAGGGTCAGGCTACGGGCGTTCAGGCCGCCGATGCCACGGGTGAAGCCCAGACGGAGAACGGAATGACCGGGGGCACCGATTCGGCTGCCTCGAATGTCCGGTCTGGCCGACTTGCTTCCATTCGCATGTGGGTGGGCACAAACGTCCGTCGCGTTGCCCATACCGTAGAGTTTTTCTTCGTCGGATTGTTCGCCTCGGTGGTCGTGGTCTGCTTTTCCAGGCGTCCGTGGAGCGTATGCTCCCGTTGCGTGCCCGTATTGCTCTTTTGCGCCGCCTGCTCCGTTGGCGATCAGGTACATAAGATCTTTGTTCCCGGCAGGCATTTCGACGTTATCGATTTAGGATTCGATGCTGCGGGCTATGTCACCGCCATGCTGTTGGTATTGCTGGCGGCGGCGTTGGTGCGCCATGCGACTCGGCCGATCGGCGCCCATGCGAGGCTCTAGCCGGTAACAAACCCGTTTCTGATAATGCGACCTTGTTGAATTATTTTGTGTCGCGCGTATTTCCGAGCGGTCGGATTTGAGGGGCGAGCGGTAGAAC
>CATVQO010000097.1 GCA_958346165.1 uncultured Collinsella sp.
TTGCTGGTGGTTCTTGGGCATCGCTTGCTGGTGGGGTTCCTTGTCTGAGTTGGACTTGACCGAGAGAACCTTTCGTCCCAATCGCTGTCCCGCGCCTTTGGCGCGGGAGGCGCGCCGCTGAGGGAGTGCTAGTCGGTCATTGTTGGCGCCGAAGCATCATCCCGCCCCAACATTGCCCTCAGCTTCTCAAAGCTCTCCTCGCTCAGGCAGTGCTCCATGTGACAGCCCTCTTGCGAGGCAACCTCGGGCGATACGCCGGCGTCCTCTAGCAGCCCCACAAAAAAGCAATGGCGCTCCCACATTTGACGGGCAACTTCTAGACCGCGTTCCGTCAGATGCACATCGCGTTTGCCCATCTCCACGTAGCCGTTGTTCTCCAAGGCCGCCATGGCCTTGGAGACGCTTGCCTTGGTTACGCCCAGGTATTCGGCGACGTCGATTGAGCGCACCGTGCCTTGGCGCTGCGACAGAACGTAGATCGATTCGAGATAGTCTTCTCCAGATTCACGCAGGGCCATGGGCCGCCTTTCGCGATGGCTTCTAGTTAGCCTTTGGATACTTTTTCCTGATTTACTTTACCGCAAAAGTTGCCCATGTCTTACTACGTTGTTTAAAAAGTTAACCGTGTTTCACAAAACGCACGGGACGAAAACAAAACGGGGACACACCCCGCAAGGAATGTCCCCAACTACCGGCACAAAAGGAACGTCCCCAAGTGCCGGATCAGCAGCTATAGCAGCCCAAAGTGCTTTGCGGCGTTGTAGATCCCGTCGTCGTCCACGGCGGACGTCACGTAGGTCGCCGCGGCCTTCACGGTATCCTGCGCATTACCCATGGCCACGCTTGTGCCCACGGCGGAAAACATCGACAGGTCGTTCTCGCCGTCGCCAAAGGCAATCGCCTCGCTCGCGTCGATACCAAGCCGCTCGAGCGTCGCCGCCACGCCCAGGTCCTTGCCGCCGTTAGCGGGAATAATGTCGCAGAACAGGTCGCACCAGCGCGTGGTGAGCGAATGCGACACGGCGTCGGTCACGATATGCTCGTCGACCGGGTCCACAAAGGCGCAAAACTGGTAGACCGGTGCGTCAAAGGCGTGCTCAAACGGCTCCTCGTGGTAGACGATTCCCGCGTTGCTGCCAGCCGTCACCACGCGCTCGGACAGGCGGTTCACAAACGAGTTCTCGCCCTGCATGCACAGCGAGTCGTAGCGCCCCTGCGCCACCTGGTCCACAATCACCGCGACGTCGTCCGAATCGATCGGGCAGCTGCGGTAAACTCCCTCGGCATCAAAGCAGTGCTGGCCCGAGAGCGTAATGTACGCATCCCAACCCAGGTCGAACAGCCAGTCCGGCATCTGATAGGTCGGACGGCCCGTGGCGATCACGCACGCGATCCCCTGCTCGTGAAAGCTGTCGAGCACCTGCTGCGCCGACGCCGGAATCCGGTGGGTCTTAAAGCTCAACAGCGTGCCGTCGATATCGAAAAATGCGGCCTTGATCATCCTCGTCTACTCCTCGCCCTCGAGCTTTTCGCTCGCCTCGAGCCACGCCATCTCCAGCTCGTCCATGGCGGCATGGGCCTCGTCGATCTTTGCCTGCTGCTCGCCCAGCGCCGTGTAGTTGGTGGGATCGACCTGGGCCATGGCGGCCTCGGCCTCCTCCACGCGAGCGCGCTGCGTCTCCATCTTGCGCTCGAGCGAGCTCACCTCGCGGCGGAGCTTCTGGCGTTCGGCGTTGGAAAGGCCATTGGGCTGCCCGCTCGTCTTAGGCTTTTCGGCCGCAACCGCTGCGGCACCGGTGTCGAACGTGCCGGTCTTGGCACTCGGCGCGCCCACGGGCTCGCCCTCGGCGGTGGCGTTGCACAGGCGCAGGTACTGATCGACGCCGCCGGGCATATGCGTCAGGTGGCCGTCAAGCAGTGCCCACTGTTGGTCGGTCACGCGCTCCATGAGGAAACGGTCGTGCGTCACCAGGATCAGCGTGCCGGGCCAGCCGTCCAGCAGATCCTCGACAATCGCGAGCATATCGGTATCCAGGTCGTTACCGGGCTCGTCCAGGATGAGCACGTTGGGCTCGTCCAGGATCGTCAGCAACAGCGACAGGCGACGGCGCTGGCCGCCCGAAAGATCGCCGATGCGGCTCCAGAGCTGCTGCGTCGTAAAGCCCAGACGCTCGCAGAGCTTCTCGGGCGAAGTCTCCTTGCCGTCGATGACGTAGTACTTCTTATAGTTGCTGAGCACCTCGCGGATCGTGTCGCCCATGTAGGGCTCGAGCTCCTCGAGCTGCTGCGATAGCACGCCAAAACGTACCGTCTGGCCGATCTTCACGCGGCCGCGCAGGGGCGCGATCTTGCCCTGGATCACGTCGAGCAGCGTGGACTTGCCGGCACCGTTCTCGCCCAAAAGACCATAGCGGTCGCCCGCGCCGATAAGCCAGGTCACGTCGGAGAGCACCTGCTTGGGCGTGCCGTCGGTATCCGCATAGCCGGCGTCCACGTCGACCACATCGATAACCTGCTTGCCCAGGCGGCTCACGGCGAGGCGCTTGAGCTCCAGCTCGTCACGCACGGGCGGCACGTCGGCGATCAGCTCGCGAGCGGCATCAACGCGAAACTTGGGCTTGGTGGAACGCGCCTGGGCGCCGCGGCTCAGCCACGCGAGCTCCTTGCGCGCCATGTTGCGACGGCGTTCCTCGGTAACCGCGGCCATGCGGTCGCGCTCCACGCGCTGCAGGATATATGCGGAGTAGCCGCCCTCGAAGGGATCGACCTGGCCGTCGTGGACCTCCCACATGCTGGTGCAGACCTCGTCCAAGAACCAGCGATCGTGCGTGACCACGAGCATGGCGCCCTGACCGCGCTGCCAGCGAGCCTTAAGATGGCGTGCAAGCCAGTTGATGGTGCGCATGTCCAGATGGTTAGTGGGCTCGTCGAGCATGAGCACGTCGTAGTCGCCGATCAACAGGCGCGCGAGGTCCACGCGGCGGCGCTGGCCACCCGAAAGCTCGCCCACCGTGCCCTCCCAGGGCACATCGCTAATGAGACCGGCGAGGATCTGGCGCGTGCGGGGGCTCGACGCCCACTCATACTCGGGCGTGTCGCCCACGACGGCATGGTGCACGGTGTCGGTGTCGACAAGCTGGTCCTTTTGGCCGAGCAGGCCGATCGTGGTGCCGCGACGATGCGTCACGCGGCCGTCGTCGGGCTCCAGCGTGCCGGCGAGCACGCTCAGCAGCGTCGACTTGCCGTCGCCGTTTTTACCGACAATACCAATACGGTCGCCCTCGCCCACGCCGAGCGTCACGCTATCGAAAATATGCTTGGTGGGAAACTCTAGGCTGACGGAATCGCATCCCAAAAGAATCGCCATATGCCCTGCTCCTTCGTAGAAATTCAACGTTGTCCATAATAGCAGCGAAAAGGCGGGCCGCACACGACACAAAAAGGCGGGCCATCTCCCAAAAGAGATGACCCGCCTCTCCAATCAGTCCCGTGGCAACCGTGGCCGCCGCGGGCCTCAAGCATGTCCCGGACTAGGAGAACATGCCGGTGAGGTAATCATTCAGCCGCTTATCCTTGGGCCGTTGGAAAATCTCGTCAGTCTCGTCGTACTCGACCATATCGCCCATGTAGAAGAACGCCGTGCGGTTGGACACACGCGACGCCTGCTCCATGTTGTGCGTCACGATGACGATGGCGCGGTCGGCAACGATCGATGACATCAGGTCCTCGATCGCCAGCGTCGAGATGGGGTCGAGCGCCGAGCAGGGCTCGTCGAACAAGATCACGTCGGGGTTGAGCGCCAGCGTGCGCGCGATGCACAGACGCTGCTGCTGACCGCCCGAAAGCGCATAGGCGCTCTTATCGAGCTTGTCTTTGACCTCGTCCCACAGCGCCGCGCCGCGTAAGCTTTCCTCGACCATGCGGTCGAGCTCGTCACGGTCGGTGATGCCGTGGCGCTTGGGCGCAAACGTGATGTTGTCGCGAATGGACTTGCGGAACGGGTTGGGCTGCTGGAACACCATGCCAATGGAACGGCGCAGCTCGTAGGTGTTTTCGGTCTTGGTGTTCACGTTGCGCCCGCGATAGTTGATCTCGCCCTCCACGCGGCAGCCGCGAATCTCGCGATTCATGAGGTTGAGGCTACGCAAGAAGGTCGACTTACCGCAGCCCGAAGGCCCAATGAGCGCCGTGATCTCGCCCTTGTGGAAGTCGAGCGACGTATTGTGCAGTGCATGGTGGTCGCCATAGTACACGTTGACGTCCTTGGTGGAGAGCACGACCTCGTCGCTCACGGCCTTGCCGCTCACGCGCACGCGCTTCTCGCTCTCCCCCACGCTCGACAGGAAGTCCCGGGTGTCGGACGATGCCGCTTCGGTTGCGGGCGTTACATTCATCTCGCTCATTCGGCCGTCATCTTCCTTGCCAGTTGCTTGCCCACAATGCGGGCGATTACGTTAAACAGCAGCACGCAAATCATCAGCAGTGCCGCGGTACCCCAAACGATCTGCTGGGCCTCGGGGCTGCCTTCGCCATAGATCTTGTAGATATGCACGGCGAGCGACTCACCGGGGCGGAACACGTTCCAGGCGCAAGTAGGGCTCGACAGGTTAAGGCTCAAGAAGTTGAGGCGAACCGGCGAGCTCATGCCCGAGGTAAAGAGCAGCGCCGCGGCCTCGCCAAAGACGCGGCCGGCCGAAAGCACGATGCCGGTCACGATAGCGGGCATGGCCTCGGGAATCAGGATGTGCAGCGTGGCCTCCCAGCGGGTGAGGCCCATGGCCAGGCACGCATCGCGCTGGGCCTGCGGCACGTCCTCGAGCGCCTGCTGGATCACGCGCACCAGAATGGGGATATTGAACATGGTGAGCGCGACGGCGCCGGAGATGATGGAGTACTTCCAGCCCAGCTGCACCGAGAACACCAGAAAACCGAACATGCCGACAACGATGGAAGGCAGCGAGGACAGCGTCTCGATGGCGGTGGAGGCAATGTCGCGGACGGGTCCGTCGGGTGCGTACTCAACCAAAAAGACCGCGCCACCCAGGCTGATGGGCACCGAGATGATCAGGGTGATCAGCAGCAGGTAGAACGAGTCGAACAGCTGGTAGAGCACGCCGCCCTGCGTTCCGTTGGCGCGCGACGGCTCCGTGAGAAAGCCCGGCTGGAACAGCGTCGAGATGCCCTCGAACAGGATATAGGCCACCATGGAGACGACGATGAGCATGACGATGGCGATGATTGCCGTCAGCACGCCCGTGGCGATGCGATCCTGCTTTTGGACGCGCCCGAGTCTCGCCTCGTCGATATGGATGCGCGTGCTAGCCACGAGCCTTCGCCCCCTTGCGGCCGATAATGTGGATGATCAGGATGAAGATGAGGCTCATACCCATCAGCAGCAGACCGAGCGCCCACAGAACATCGTCCTGGGCCGAACCCTCGGCATAGACCGCCATGGACGTGGTGAGCGTGGTGGTGATGGTCGACGCCGGCGACAGCAGCGACGTCGGCATGGCCTCGATGCCGCCGATAACCATGCGCACGGCGAGCGTTTCGCCAAAGGCGCGGGTCATGCCAAGGATGACCGCGGTCATGAGCGACGGCATGGCGGACTTGAGCACCACGTGCCAGATGGTCTGCCAGCGGGTGTAGCCCAGCGCGAGCGAGCCCTGACGGTAGCCGTCGGGCACGGCGCGCAGGCCATCGACCGAAAGGGTGGTCATCGTCGGCAGGATCATGACAGCCAGCACGATGGCGCCGGGCAGGATGCCCAGACCCGTGCTCACGTGGAAAACGGACTTCATAAGTCCGACGACCACGTGAAAGCCAATCAGTCCAAAGACGACCGAGGGAATGCCGGTCAAAAGCTCAATAAGCGGCTGAAAGACCTTGGAACCAAATTTGGGTTGGATCTCGACCGCAAAGATGGCGGAGCCGATGGCGATGGGCAGCGCGATGAGCGTGGAGAGCACCATGACCGCAAACGAGGTGACGATCAGGGGCAGGGCGCCGG
>CATVQO010000098.1 GCA_958346165.1 uncultured Collinsella sp.
AGGGGCAAACGATAGGTAAAGTCTCCCAGGATGTAGAGACGGTCATCCGCAGCCACGCACTCATTGATGGCATCAATGACCTTGCGGTTCATCTCCTCGACCGAGCCAAACGGCCGGTCCATGTCGTGCAAGATATTCGTATCGCCCAGGTGCAGGTCGGCGGTAAACCACATCATCGTCTATGCCCTCATTTCACAACGTGTCCAACTCGTGCTAAGTATACAGACGCAGCGATGCGGCGGTTATCCAAAGAACCCGCCGAACAGTCCGCGGCGGCGCTTGTCTTGCTTTTTCGAAGCGTCACCCTGGGTATTCTTATCCTGCCGCTTCTTACGATCCCGCTCCAACTCATCGTCATCGAGTAGCATATCCCACCCAAACGGTTCGTCTGTCAGATCGAACTGGTCGTCGTCATCAAACATGGCTGTCTCCCTAACCGATTAGCGAGCATCCACCACGTAGAGTCCAACACGCACCTGATGCCACGGGCTGCGCTCGGGGGCAACCTGCTGCACGCGCGCCTCAAATACACCCTCGTTTCCGTAATACATCATCACGGATAGCGGGCCGACCTCGTTTCCCGGAACATAGCCGAGCTTGGTGTTGCCGTAGTAGATTGCAACCGCCTCGGAATCATGGGGATTATCGCGCTCGGCACGCAGTGTCAGCTTATCGCCCACTTTAAGATCGCCTAGGACCAAAGCGCCGTCGGCATATTGAAATCCTGCGATATGAAATGACAGAAGAACACGTGAAGGCTCGTATATGGCAACTCCTCTAACGGCCGGATAAACCAACGCTTAACCTCACTGAGAAGTTTACGGGCCCGTGCGGACACGAATTCACCCGCTCGCGCCTTTCACCCAGTTGCCGCAACGCTTGCGAGACAGAACGCTTGCAGATAAGATAGGAGTACGGATGGCACCCGTTGCAGCGGGTCTTGCCAACTCCGATACACGTTTTCATCGTGAGAAGTGGCCGTCTTCGCTTACGCGGGGGCGGCTATTTCATTCGGCCGATAAACAGGCCGAGTTCGATAGCCGCGATTAACAACGCCAGTAACGAAATAACATCGCTTACGTTCATACCAATTCCCTTCTAAAGGGAGTTGGCCCATCCGCACCCCATAGCAGTAGTCTAACGTAAATGACAGGTAATAGGAACACTTGTTCGTATTACCTGTCATTTCCTAATGCACAAACATGCGCACGAATTTGTGCTTCCAGCTTGCGTAGGGCGCATACCGAAACGGCACGTCCAGCCAGGTTGACTTGTTCACGATGCTCTTCTTGTGGCTAAACGTATCGAAGCTCTCGCGGCCATGGTACTGACCCATACCGCTCGCACCCATGCCGCCAAAGCCCATATGGCTCGTAGCCAAATGCATGATCGTGTCGTTGACGCAGCCGCCGCCAAAGGGCACGTAGCGCACAAAGCGCTGCTGAGTCGCACGGTCCTGGCTAAAGATATACAGGGCCAGCGGCGTCGGACGATCCGTGATGAACGCCTCGGCCTCGTCTAGGCTCTCAAACGTCAGCACCGGCAAGATGGGGCCGAAAATCTCCTCCTGCATCACGGCGTCATCGGGGGTCACGCCGTCTAGGATCGTCGGCTCAATCTTGAGCGACGACTCGCGCGCCGTGCTTCCCAGCACAACCTTATCGGGATCGATTAGCCCACGCACGCGCGCAAAATGCTTGGCGTTGACAATATGACCGTAGTTCTCGTTGTCGAGCGGGTGCTCGCCAAACATGCGACGGACCTCCTCCTTGATGAGGCCCAACAGCTCATCGTGCACGCGCACGTCGACCAGCAGATAGTCGGGCGCCACGCAGGTCTGCCCCACGTTGAGCCATTTACCAAATGCGATACGGCGTGCCGCGACCTTCAAGTTTGCCGTCGCATCCACGATGCAGGGACTCTTTCCGCCCAGCTCAAGCGTCACGGGCGTGAGGTTTTTGCTCGCGCGCTCCATGACGAGCTTGCCGACCGGAACGCTACCGGTAAAGAAGATCTTGTCCCAGCACTCGTCGAGCAGCGCCTCATTCTCGGCACGCCCGCCTTCGACGACCGTCACCAGACGCGGATCAAATGCTTCCTCGCAAATCTGCCTGAGCACCGCGCTCGATGCCGGAGCATAGGCACTCGGCTTGATAACCACGGTATTGCCTGCGGCAAGGGCGCCAGCGAGCGGCTCGAGCGTCAGCAAAAACGGATAGTTCCAGGGCGCCATGATGAGCGTGACGCCATAGGGCACGGCTTGTGTTTTGCACACGCTCACGGCGTTAGCGAGGTCACACGGACGCAGGCGCGGACGACTCCATCGGGCCACATGCGCAATCTGATGACGAATCTCGGAAAGCGACGTGCCGATCTCGCACATATATGCCTCGTCATGCGACTTTCCCAAATCGGTCTTGAGCGCATGGGCAATATCGGCCCCGTGCGCCCGTACCGTATCGCGCAGGCGCACCAGTGCACGGCGGCGAGCATCGACATCAAACGTAGCGTGCGTCTTAAAGTAGGTGCGCTGATCGCCGACGATGCGCAGAATTTCCTCGGTGTTCATGGCAACCTCCTAGTTCTCGTCCTCAAACATACCACCTGCAACAACTTCGTACATATGCTCGAGCTCCAGGCGGTCCATTAAAAGAGGAACGGGGTACAGGGGATTGGCCTCGGCATCGGCATGCGCCGCCATCTCGGGAATGTCGGAGCGGCGAATACCCGAGACATATTTGGGGATTCCCAGGGCCTCGTTCATGCGGTCGACCCAATCGATAAAGGCCTCGGCCGCAAGACTGTCCTGTGCGGTAGCCGGCGCAATGCCCGCCATGCGAGCAAGATCGGCAAGCTTGGGGGCGGCGGCGTCACCATAAGCGCGAAGCATGTGCGGCAGGATGATCGCGTTGGCCAAACCGTGCGGAATTCCGTATCGGCCGCCCAGACTGTGCGCGATGGCATGCACATATCCAACATAGGAGCGAGTAAACGCAACGCCCGCCTTATACGCCGCCGAAAGCATATTGCGGCGCGCACGCATGTCGTCGCCATGCTCATAGGCCTCGAGCAAATTGTCGCGGATGAGCTGGACCGCCTGACGCGCCATCTTGCGCGTGTAGGGCGTGGTGCTACGGCCGATAAAGGCCTCGACAGCATGCGTCAGGGCATCCATACCCGTCTGCCCCGTAATGGAGGCAGGCAACCCGCGCGTAAACTCGGGGTCGTGGACTGCAAAACGCGGGATGAGCACAAAGTCGTTAATGGGGTATTTATAGTGCGTCTCATCATCGGTGATAACCGCCGCGAGCGTGACTTCACTTCCCGTACCGGCAGTAGTGGGAACCGCAATAAGCAGCGGCAGGAGACGATGAACGCGCAACAGGCCGCGCATCTTGTTGATGGGCTTGTTTGGCTGCGCGATACGTGCTCCCACGCCCTTGGCACAGTCCATGGCCGAGCCACCGCCAAAGCCGATAATGGCCTGGCAGGCGCGCTCTCGATACAGGGACGCCGCTTCTTCCACGTTTGAGACCGTGGGGTTCGCACGCGTTTCGGCATAGACCGCAACGCCAATTCCCTTGGACGCGAGCGCTGTCTCGAGCGGTGCCGTGAGCCCCAGACGGGCAATGCCGGGATCCGTCACGATAAGAACCCGCTGTATCGAACGCTTTTGAAGCACTGTGGGCACATCCTCAGCGTGTTCTAGAATGCGTGGCTCGGTATAGGGCAGCACCGGCAATGCGATGCGAAAAACCGTTTGATACGTTCGGCACCAGGCGCGGCGGGCTAGATGCATAAAGGAAGCTCCTTCATTTGTTGATAGGTCAACATTTGCTCGCCCGATTGTACTCAGCAGAGATCGCAGACGGCCTACCAATCGTTAATCAATCAACATCTTCATATCTCAAAATTGTTTTATTAAAAATCATTCCTAATAGGCTTCACATTTGGTTGCATTTATGGATAATAGAACTCGTCAAGACGCACGTCCGGAGAGGGCCCTTACGGGACCGGACGAGCGCGCAATCGCCATCGATCGAAAGGATCGAATCATGAAGTTTGTTTGCCCCGTTTGCGGTTATGTGGAAGAGTTCGACGGCGACCAGCTGCCCGAGGATTTTAAGTGCCCCCAGTGCGGCGTTCCCGGTTCTCGTTTCCTGAAGCAGGAGGAGGGCCAGCTCGAGTGGGCTGCCGAGCACGTCGTGGGCGTCGCCAAGATGGAGGGCGTCTCCGAGGACATCGTTGCCGACCTGCGCGCCAACTTTGAGGGCGAGTGCTCCGAGGTCGGTATGTACCTGGCCATGGCTCGCGTCGCTCATCGCGAGGGTTACCCCGAGATCGGCCTGTACTGGGAGAAGGCTGCCCACGAGGAGGCCGAGCACGCCGCTAAGTTCGCCGAGCTCCTGGGCGAGGTCGTGACCGACTCCACCAAGAAGAACCTCGAGATGCGCGTTGAGGCCGAGAACGGCGCCACCGCCGGCAAGACTGATCTTGCCAAGCGCGCCAAGGCCGCTGGTCTCGATGCCATCCACGACACCGTGCACGAGATGGCTCGCGACGAGGCCCGCCACGGCAAGGCTTTCGCCGGCCTGCTCAAGCGCTACTTTGGCTAAGCCAGCCGCCTGAGAGACAATCTCTAGCTCGATAAGGCCCGAACCGCACGGTTCGGGCCTTTTTCGTGCCTCACGAACTTGTTAACTCCCTGAAATAGGACCGCCTTCGGCATCGGTTTCTCGTCAAAAACTAAGTGAGTAGACTTTTTGGAACTTGCCGAGCACACCATCCATATTGCTTTATAAAGCCGCAGGTAAATGACTTGTTGCAAAACGGCCTGGTCGCCAAAGTGCCAAAAGTCTACTCACTTAGAACCGCAGCCGTCCACGATCGAGCTGTTTTGCGTCTAACGGGCATCTTTCCGTCGATTACTCCCAATTTTGTCCAGTCAACGAATAGTTCAGACCGGAGTAATGTCTCAGCCCTTTGCTCATCTGAGCTTTTATCACGATATTCAGCATCGAGCATCCTGCATACGGCCTTAACGATCGCGCGGAATCTATCCTCATCGGATATCTGTCTGTGTGTCAGGAGAAGTACATCGTAGCCCATGGCCTGAAGCGCCGTCATGCGGTCTGCGTCACGCAAGCCATCCCCTACTCGTCCGTGCGAGGCCTTTCCCTGACATTCAATGGCCACCTGTCGCCTGCCGTCCGGCGTAGAAAGTAGTAGGTCGATATATACACGGGACTTTCCCACAATCGCTCGAGCACTTGTGCTTAGCGCCACTTCGACATTGAGCTCTATACCGCAAAACCCTTCGCCTCCCAGGGCTCGCGGCAGCCCGAGCAACAAATGCGCCTCGACCTCAAAAGGCGACGCGGCACCCAATGGAACGAGTTGCGATACCGCCATAAATCTATTGCCGTAACGCATCCCGCAAACATCTGAACAAAAACGGTCAAGGTCTCCGCCCAAAACCAAAGCGTCTCGACGCCATAAATTTGAGGCGGTGCCGTCCTCGGACGGGCAGCGCACCCAACCGAACGTTGTCGAAATCGCGCCCGAATCAATTACACGCGAAAGCTCCGCCTCAAGTGCCGCTGGCAGGGCACACACCGCAAACAAGCCACACATCTCCGCCAATACCAAAAGAAGCTGAAGATCCGTCAGATGCCGCGACATGATGAATGTCGTCAGTAGAGGAGACGTAACCAAAAACCCATGCTCCGTTTCCAGCACGGATTCCCTGGGGAGCTCACCAAGAAACAGCCGCTGCCTAATGCTGGCAGGACAAGTCCGTTTGTTTCTCGTCCGAACCAATGTATACAACGGAAAACCGAGCGCGACCGCAGCCGTCGGGTTGCGGGCGAGATCATATCGCTGCCGGTCTTCTTCCGGCCGTGGAAGCGGCGGACACAAAGCGCGGAC
>CATVQO010000099.1 GCA_958346165.1 uncultured Collinsella sp.
CCAGCACGGCGATACGATCCTGCTCGACGTTTTCCCCGACCTCTCCAAAGACGAGATGCTCGATATGCTCAACCGGCGCGTTGAGCTGCTCGGTGGCTTTTCGCCCCGCGATCCTCGTTGGCTCGACGGCATGCTCGCCCCGCAACTCTCCCGCGTCGTCTGCACGGCGTTCGAGCAGTGCCATCCAGGCTCCAACGATGTCATCCACCTGGTCTCGATCCTCAAGCACTTTAAGTTGCTCGTCGAGGGAACAGCCGAGGAGCGCTCGGCGCAGATCACGCGTGGTGGCGTGCCCATCGAGAGCGTCTCAGCTCCCGACCTCTGCGTGAGCAACGCGGCAGGCGCCCCACTTTACATCTGTGGCGAGGCACTCGACATCGATGCTGATTGCGGCGGTTTCAACCTTGCGTGGGCTTGGATCTCGGGTATTCGCGCTGCAAGCAGCCTATAGCCGCGCAGTCTATAATCAAAACGCATTCGGGCCGTCTGGAACACCGGGCGGCCTCTTTCTTGCATCTAAGGAGACCTCGATGATCGAAATCACCCAAGTCCACGCGTCACTCGATGAGGCCGGCGACGAAACCGCCTGTCTTGCTATTGGTAGACGCGCCGTCAAACGAGCCCTGCGATGCGAGGATTCCCAGATTAAAGCCATTGAGCTCCATCGCAAGTCAATCGACGCCCGTAAAAAGCGAGATGTCCATTTTATTTTGAGCTTTCGAGTTGAACTGACAAGCTCCCGACTCGAGCAGGAGGTGGTCGACCGCGTCGCCGAGCGCGACCGCTCGCGCATCCGCATGGTAGACGGCGAGGCTCCTTCATTCCCCAACCCTGTCCCGAATGCACCCAAGGGGCGTCCCGTCGTTGTCGGCGCCGGCTGTGCCGGTCTCTTCGCCGCCCTGACCCTTGCCGAAGCGGGCCTTAAACCCCTGCTCATCGAGCGCGGCGACCCCGCACTTCGCCGCTCTGAAGCGATTGATCTCTTTCTTAAGGAGCGTATCCTCGACCCCGAAAGCAATATCCAATTTGGCCTGGGCGGCGCAGGGACCTTCTCGGACGGCAAGCTCAACACGGGAACCAAGAATCCTGCCCATCGACTGATTCTTGAGACCTTCGTCGAAGCTGGCTCACCTCGCGACATCCTGTGGGACGCCAAGCCGCACATTGGCTCTGACATCCTCCCCACCGTCGTCACCAACATTTCTCAACGCATCGAGCAGCTCGGTGGAACCGTCCGCTATCGAACAAAGCTCGTCAATATTCGAACCGATGGATCTGGCGCCATCACCGGCGTCGATGTCCAACCGCCCCAAGAAACCACAAGCGAGACAATCGCCACAAAGCACCTCATTCTCGCCTGCGGCCATTCCGCCCGCGACGTATTCGAGCTTCTCAAAGAACATAACGTTGCCCTCGCGCAAAAGACCTTTGCCATGGGTGTGCGCATCGAGCATCCACAGCGCGACATCGACCGCGCCCAATATGGCCCTTCGGCGGGGCACCCGGCACTCGGAGCAGCCCCCTACAAGCTTGTCGCCCATCTCCCCAACGGCCGCAGCGTGTTCTCGTTTTGTATGTGCCCCGGCGGACAGGTTGTCGCGGCTTCTTCCGAGCAGGGCCATCTGTGCGTCAACGGTGCCAGCCTCAATGCCCGCGACGGGCGCAACGCGAATGCCGCCCTACTCGTCAACGTCACACCTGACGACCTTCCCGGCGATGATCCGCTCGCAGGCATTGAGCTCCAGCGCGCCTGCGAGCGAGCCGCCTATCGCCTGGGTGGCTCCAACTGGAACGCGCCGGCACAGCTCGTCGGAGATTTCCTTGCTAGACGCGCCAGCACGGCACCCGGAAAGGTAAAAC
The DNA here is from genome assembly GCA_958346165.1 of uncultured Collinsella sp. The sequence continues at coordinate 1,861 of CATVQO010000099.1, forward strand.
CAACCTATCCACTTGGTGTGACCTGGACGGCGATCGACGATGCCCTCCCGCAGCATATCGTCGAGTCGCTTCGTTTGGGAATCCCCCTGCTCGGTAAGAAACTGCGTGGCTATGACCGCCCCGGTGCGGTCCTCACTGGCGTGGAGACGCGTTCGAGCTCACCGGTCGCTGTCACCCGAGACCGAGCGTGCCATGCCGTGTCGACCCCGGGCCTCTACCCTTGTGGTGAGGGAGCTGGATATGCCGGCGGCATCATGAGCGCGGCCACCGACGGCATCCGTTGTGCTGAAGCCCTGATCGCAGACCTCTAACGCACAAATTCCAGCGCGCAAAAGACATAGGCCCCGAGCTCCACAGAGAACTCGGGGCCTGTTCGCTATTTCTTAAACCGTGCACCCTGGCGTTTTCTGCCCGATGCGAACGTGGAACCCTTGCGGGCCTGCGAGCGTAAGCGCTCGATCGTCTCGTCCTCAGACGCACCCTCGAGCATCGCCCGAATCTGAACGACGGCATCGCGCAGGCGCGCCGCCTCCTCAAAGTCCATAGCGGCAGAAGCGTTACGCATATCCTCTTCCATGGTTTCGACGATCCGCACAAGCTCGTCATGCGGCAGTTCTTCCAACTGCTCCGCAAGTGTCTGCTCGGGCGCCACCGTTTCCGGCACACCGCCCTCGCCCGACTCATCGGGCGTATAGAATGCGCCATGACCAAGAGAATCGCCCTTCGAGCGCCCCTTGGAACCCACGGTTTTTTCGGCCTCGGCAATAAAACTTGAGATGTCGTTGATGGCCTTGCGCACTGTCTTGGGCACAATGCCATGCTCTTCGTTATATGCCATCTGAATCTCGCGACGGCGCTGCGTCTCCTCGATGGCCTCTTTCATCGAATCGGTCACAACGTCCGCATACATGATGACTTCGCCATCGGCATTACGGGCCGCGCGGCCAATCGTCTGAATCAGCGAACGGCGGTTGCGCAAGAAGCCTTCCTTATCGGCATCGAGAATTGCCACCAGTGAGACCTCGGGAAGATCCAAGCCCTCGCGAAGCAGGTTGATGCCAACGAGAACATCGATCTTGCCCTCGCGCAGCGTTCGCAGGATCTCGACACGGTCCATTGTCGCCGTATCAGAATGCATGTAATTGACCTTAATGCCCGCATCAAGCAGATGGTCGGTCAGGTCCTCGGCCATGCGCTTGGTCAACGTGGTCACCAGCACGCGCTCCTTGCGGGCAACGCGCTCGCGAATCTCGTCCTCAAGATCGTCAATCTGACCGCGAACCGGACGCACATCGATCTTGGGATCGAGCAGACCGGTCGGACGAATAATCTGCTCCACGTCGTTTTGGCTCACCCGCAGCTCGTAATCGCCCGGCGTGGCCGAAACATAGATAAACTGGGGTATCCTTGCCTCAAACTCATCGAAACGAAGCGGGCGGTTATCGAGCGCCGAGGGCAGGCGAAAACCGTGTTCCACCAGCGTCACCTTACGCGAGCGGTCACCTTCGTGCATGCCGCGAATCTGCGGCACCGTCACATGGCTCTCATCGATGATGCAGAGCATATCCTTGGGAAAGTAATCGATTAGGGTAAACGGCGGCTCACCCGGTTTGCGACCGTCCAGATGACGCGAGTAGTTCTCGATGCCGTTGCAAAAGCCCATCGTCTCGAGCATCTCAAGATCATAATCGGTGCGCTGCTGCAGACGCTGCGCCTCGAGCAACTTGTCGGTCGCCTTGAGCTCCGCCACGCGCTTCTCGCACTCTTCGCTGATCGATTTCAGAGCCGCCTTGACCTTCGGCTTCTCGGTCACGTAGTGCGATGCCGGCCATACGGGAATAGCCTCGTACTCACGAAGCATCTCACCGGTGACCTCATCGATCTCGGCAATCAGCTCGACCTCGTCGCCAAAGAACTCAAACCGCAACGGATGCTCGGCATAAGGCGGATACACGTCGACAACATCGCCGCGCACGCGGAACGTGCCGCGTGCCAGGTCATAGTCATTGCGATCATATTGAATGTCGATAAGTGCATGGATAAAGTCATCGCGCTCGAGCGGCACCTTCTTGTCGACGTTTGGAGCCAGACCCGCATAGTCCTCAGGAGAGCCAATGCCATAGATACACGAGACCGATGCGACAACGATCACATCGCGTCGAGAGAGCAGTGACGCGGTCGCCTGATGGCGCAGCATCTCGACCTCTTCGTTAATCGAGGAGTCTTTCTCGATATATGTATCGCTTTGCGGCACATACGCTTCGGGCTGATAGTAGTCGTAGTACGAGACGAAGTAGACCACAGCGTTGTTGGGAAAGAACTCTTTGAGCTCGCTCGCAAGCTGAGCGGCGAGCGTTTTATTCGGAGCCATGACCAGCGTCGGCTTTCCCAGGGCCTCAATAGTCTTTGCCATCGTGAAGGTCTTGCCCGAACCAGTCACGCCCAGCAAAACCTGATAGCGGTCTCCGTCCCTCACGCCCTGCACAAGCGACTCAATGGCCTTAGGCTGGGAACCGGCAGGCTCATAGGGGGAAACGACTTCAAACGGCACCTCAGCGCCCTCAACGCCAAAGCGCTTAAGTTCACCACCAACGCGTTCTACTTCAAATTCCGCCATGGATACTCCTAACTCATATATCTGCAGTATACGCAGGCGGCAGGCATAGTCCTATACGAACCGATCGGGATAGAGGGTCTTGTAGCGAACCCAGGCATTATTGACACGAATCAGATACGCCTGCGTCTCGGGAAAGGTGATTGCATTATGAAGCGACGTGCTCTGCTGCGCCCATCCGTCGACATTGCCCATGCCGGCGTTATAGGCGGCAATGGCACTGTCAGTCGACCCGTTAAAATACGTTAGAAGATACGAAAGATACGCACAGCCAAACTCGATGTTCGTAGCGGGATCGTTAAGGCTGTCGGCTGAATACTCGCTACCATCGACAAGACCCTTGGCAATCATATCCTGGGCAGTCTCGGGCATCAGCTGCATCAATCCCTGAGCGCCTTGATTCGACTCAGCCTCGGGATCCCAATTCGATTCCGACTTTATGACAGCACACACCAGATACGGATCAAGATTGTGCGAAATGCTCGATTGCTTTACGTACGCCTCGTAGTCAATCGGATACAGCGGCTTAAAGAAAGCGGCAGGGGCACACGAGTAGACGAGCGAAATAAGGCCGAAGACGAACACAACGGCAAGTGGCGCCACGCGATACCACGTAAAGAAACGTGCCTTAGGCATCGGCCTCCTCCTTATCCGGAGTATCTATAAACCCGTGGCATGCAAGCCATGAGTCAAGCTGCTCAAAGAGCGAATTATCGCCTGCGGCATTATCAATCACCGTAGTAGCGAGATTGCACAGCGCAGACTCATCGGGCTGACAAGCAGAACGGGCATCGAAATCAGATGGCTCCATGCCACGTTGAATAGCGCGCTCGCGACGAACTGACAAAGGGGCGCTGATGACCAAAATTTCATCAGCCAAGCCAAATGCATCCTCAAAACCAGTCGGAGCAGAAACCTCGACCACCGCAAAGGGATAACGGGGAGACGAAACCGTACAACAAACCGGATCGAGAATCCTAAGCGAAAGCTGTTCAATCAGAACGGGATGCACAATGCCATTGAGCCGTGCGACCGAATCAGGAGAAGCAAAAGCTCGAGAAGCGAGGATGTTGCGGCGAATGCCGCCATCCTCATCCAAAATGTCCCAACCGAATTCATCCGCGAGAGCATTGACGATATCAGAGCCCGGCACATACAGCGATTTTGCAAGCTCATCCAGATCGATTAGCATAGCGCCACGAGATTCGAAATAGCGGCAGGCAGTCGACTTACCCGAAGCAATATTGCCCAAGACAAATACGGTAAACATCAAGCCCTCCCTAACGCCAATGCGAGTAATTATCGCTCAAATACACTAGAAGGACTCAAAATACAGCCAAACAGTAAGAGCGCATACGGGGGAACTAGGTCCCAAAGTACAACGTGTATATAACGCAAAAAGGGGGAGGCCGCGAGGCCTCCCCCTTCTTCAAGTCGATGGCGGCTCGGTG
>CATVQO010000100.1 GCA_958346165.1 uncultured Collinsella sp.
TGGAGCTCAGGCTCGATCGCGTAACCTCGACGGTGCCCGTGTCCCGCCGTCGCGCCGCCGAGGTTAAGACGCACCTGGGGCTTGCGTAAGCGGTCCGCACGCCACCGTTTACCGCCGCAGGTTTGGCACGGGCGCGCGGTGGGCATAATGGGTGGCATCGAATGAAATCGAAAGGATCATTATGCCCGCGCTTATCACCCATCATCTGTTTGGCGAGGAAAGCATCGACCGTCTTCCACAGGGCGTCATCACGTCCGATGAAGAGCGCATTGCCTTTATCTTGGGCAACCAAGGCCCCGACCCGTTTTTCTTTCACATTCTGACACCGCGTGTTTCCGACTGCACGCTGCTGGCGCAGGTCATGCATCGGTCGCGCATGTCTCGTCAGTTTGCGTGCCTGCGCGACGGCGTGTCGCATCTGCTGCCGCGCGACGCCAGCTTGGGTCGTGCCTTTGCGCTGGGCCTGCTGTCTCATTACGTGCTCGACCGCAACGCTCATCCCTTTGTCTATGAGCAGCAGTTTGGCATTGTCGAGTCCGATTCAGAGCTTGAGGATTCGAGCAGTCAGGTCCATGCCGTGATCGAGAGCGACCTGGATGTGCTGATGCTGCAGCTTAAACGCGATGGCGCTACGGTTGACGATTACCCGCCGGCGGGCGAGATCGTCACCACCGATCGCATCAATCGCGTGGCCGGCGTGCTGATGAGCTATGTTGCCGGACGCGTGTACGGCATTGACATTCCGGCGGGGGAGTACGGTGCTGCCGTTGCCAATATGCAGCGACTTTACCGCGCGATTGAGCCGGCCGGCTCCGCAAAGACGCGCGCGATCTCGCTGGTTGAGGGCTTGGTGCACGATTACTCGCTGCTCGACGGCCTTGCCCATCGCGTGACGACGGAGTTGCCCGAGCGCACCGGTAACCTGGGCCATCTGACATGGAAGAATCCCTTTACCGACGAGGTCTCGAACGAGAGTTTCCCCGAGGTCTTTGATCGCGCGCTGGGCGATTACGAGTGCACGGTCGCACGTTTTATCGAGACCGGTGACATGGATGCCGTGACCAGTCACGTCAACTACAGCGGTCGCGTGCTCAATGCCGATGAGGAGTTCGACCGCGAGGAATAGGGCCCGTGCGTGCCCCTTTGCCGAATCCTTACCGGCGGTTCTGGACAATTGGGGTACGATGAACTAACTGCATATCGGGCGAATACGAAGGGTCCCTGTCCATGAAATACACCAAGCTCGAGCGTAACTGGGTTATGTATGATGTGGGCAATTCGGCCCTCGTGCTGCTCAATACCTCGGTGGTGCCCATTTACTTTAACGCCATCAATACCGGCGCTTCCTCGGCCGACCTGGTGGTCGCCTGGGGCAATGCACAGACGATCGCCTCGCTGGTCATCGCCATGCTCATGCCCATTCTGGGCGCACTTGCCGACTACGCTGGCAACAAAATCAAGTTCTTCTTGGGCTTTTTCCTCACGGGCCTGGTTCTTTGCCTGGCGCAGGCTATCCCAATGTCCGCCATGGCATTTTTGACCGTGTACGTGCTGTGCACCATCGGCCTTAACTCTTCTATGACGTTCTACGACGCCATGCTGCCCGACGTTACCACCGACGAGCGCATGGACGCCGTGTCCAGCTCGGGTTATGCCTGGGGCTACATCGGTTCCACCGTGCCGTTCGTCATCTGCCTGGCGCTCATCATGGGTGGCCCCGCTCTTGGCGTCCCCACCATGCTGGCAACGCGTCTGTCTTTTATCATCACTGGTGCCTGGTGGCTCATCTTTACCCTGCCGCTCATTCACACCTATAAGCAAAAGTACGGTCGCGAGCGCGGTCCCGAGGACACCATCGGCCACATCGTTGGCGGTGTGTTCTCCGAGGTCGGACACACCATGCGCGAGATCGCCCACAACAAGACCGTGCTGGTCTACATGATCGCGTTCTTCTTCTATATCGATGGCGTCCACACGGTCATTTCCATGGCTACCAGCTACGGCTCGGCTTTGGGCATCGATTCGACCCAGCTGGTACTGGCGCTGCTCGTTACGCAGTTCGTGGCCTTTCCGTCCGCCATCATCTACGGCAAGCTCGCCGGACGCGTGGGCACGCTCAACATGATCCTGGTGGCGGTCGCCGCCTACATGGGCATTGTGCTGTTCGCCGCGTTCTTCCTAAAGACCGCCTTTGAGTTCTGGGTGCTTGCCATTATGGTCGGCCTGTTCCAGGGCGGCGTGCAGGCGCTCAGCCGTAGCTACTTTGGTCGCATTATCCCCAAGGAAAAGTCCAACGAGTACTACGGCTTCTTTGACATCTTTGGTCGTTATGCAAGCGTCATGGGTACCTTCCTAGTGTCGGTCGTCACCTCGCTGACCGGCAACCCGTCGCTGGGCGTCCTTTCCATTGGCGTGCTGCTGATCGTTGGCTTTATGCTGCTGGTTCGCCTGTCCCGCATGACTCGGGCAGCAGAGCATGCCGCATAGGAGCGAGCGGCTATTGTGCCTGTCCACGGTACTCTTTTGGGGTTATCCGCAATAAACATTGCGACTTGCGAGCAATGATTTGCCCAAGTGGGTATGATGGAATCAGCTAGGTCGCGGGGCGTCGCCTGTGTTTGGCGGCGTCCCGTTTTTGTGTTGCAGGGAGGGTAAGGCATGAACGCCACAGTCGTGATTCCAACGTATTGGGCGGGCGATGACGCTTGCGCAAACGCCCCTGGCACCTATGACCATTCGACGCGACTCAACGCCGACAATCCCGAACTCGACCGCTGCCTGGCCTCGCTTGAGCAGGTACGTGACATCCCGCGCATCATCCTTTTGGTGGTCTGTCCCGTTTCTGCCACAGCCGATGTGTCGCTGCGCGTGCACGAGATTGTCGACGCGCATCCCACGCTCAAGGTCACCGTTGTCACCAACACCCAGGCCTCGCGCATCGCAGACCGGGTTGCTCAGATCGCGCCCAAGGGTTCGGGCGAGTGCGTGAGCCTGCGAGGCTACGGTGCCATCCGCAATATGGGGCTAGCCTGCGCCGCTGTGCTGGGGCATGACGCGGTTATCTTCTTGGATGACGATGAGACTGTCATCGACGCCGACTTTATGAAGCGCGCGACCTATGCGTTGGGGCAGCAGACGCGTCAGGGCTTGCCGATCTTGGTCAAGAGCGGCTATTTCTACGATCGCGACGGCTCGCCGCTGGCTCCCACGGACAAGGCGGGCATCTGCCATCGTTGGTGGACCAAGCGCATCGAGTTCAACCGTTGGATGAAAAAGGCGCTTTCGGGCACCCGCATCTCGCGCTCCAACTACGTGTGCGGCGGCCTGATGGCCCTGCACGCCCGCGCCTTTACGCGTGTGGCCTTTGACCCGTTTATCACCCGCGGCGAGGACTTGGATTACCTCTTTAACATGCGCATGTTTGGCTACGACGTGTGGTTCGATAACGAGTGGACCGTGCGCCATCTGCCTCCGGAGTCCGAAAAGCGCTCACCGCGCTTTATGCAGGATGTATACCGTTGGTACTACGAACGGGCCAAGTTGACATTCGCCGCGCATCAAAAGGAGCTCATTCCCGTTACGGCGGCATCGCTCATGCCCTACCCGGGCCCGTGGATTTCGAGCGAGCTCGACGACCGCGTGCGCAAGACCGCTATGGTCCGCAGCGTGTTTACCCGCGAGCATGAGGGCTACCTGCGCATCTGGCGCCATGGTATCGACGAGGCAAAGGCCTATGCGCGCCAAAACGCTGCAAGCTACCTGCGTTTCCAGAGCTTTTGGCCCAAGATCATGGACGGGCTTTGGCGTGACGCACAACTGATCAGTATCCTGGAGGGGGCCGAATGATCGACCGCCGCGCCCAGCGCGATAGTTCAATATCAATCTTTCGCATCATTGCCGTTGCCTGCGCCATTTGCGTGCTGGTGTACTTTATTTTTGCCTTGGTGACCGGTATCGAGCCGATCGCCACGGTGATTGCCTGCGCGCTGCTGTGCATCTTTCTGTGCATCTTTATCTTTTTGACGCTCAATCCCGATTCGGTGCGCTCCCAGTACACCGAGGAGACGCTCTCGGTGGCCTCGGCCATGCTCGAGGACATTAAGGGCGGTCTGACGCAGGAGTCGGCGCGTTTGGTGTGCCGGCGCATTTTGCCCGAGACGCGCGCCATGACGGTGGCCATCACCGACGAGGACAACGTGCTTGCCTGCGCGGGCGAGTTTGAGGAAAAACTGCTGCCCGATACTCCCATCCACACGCTTGCCACACGCTACGTTATCGAACATGGCATCGTGCAGTCGTTCAACCGTATGGTGGATGTCGTAGGCTCGGACGGCTCGCACAACCAAGTCCCCGCCGGCATTATCGCCCCCATCAAGGTAGGCGATCGTACCGTCGGCACGCTCAAGTTCTACTACAAGACCCCGCGCGCCGTCGACCGTACCCAGTACGCGCTTGCCTCGGGCTTTGCCGAGATCTTGTCCACGCAGCTCGCCATCCACGAGCTCGAGGTGCAAAAGGAACTCACGGCGCGCGCTGAGGTGCGTGCGCTGCAGGCGCAGATTAACCCGCACTTCCTGTTCAACACGCTGAACACCATTGCATCGTTTACGCGCACCGACCCGCTGCGGGCCCGCGAACTGCTTCGTGAGTTCTCATCGTTCTATCGTGCCACGCTCGACAACTCGGGATCGCTTATTCCGGTCTCGCGCGAGGTCGCACAGACCAAGCGCTACCTTACCTTTGAGAAGGCCCGCTTTGGCGAGGACCGCGTGCTTGCGACGTTCGATGTGTCCGAGGACGTGGAAGACACGCTGGTGCCGGCGTTCGTGATCCAGCCGATTGTCGAGAACGCCGTGCGTCATGGTATGGGCGATGACGACGCCCTGAGGATCGACGTGACCGTTCACCAAGACGGCGAGGATGCAATCTTGATTGCCGTGGCCGATAATGGCGTGGGCATGGATGAGGGTACCGCCGCCAGACTGTTTGACGAGCGTTCTGCCCGTCCCGACGCCAGCTCTCCCCAGGGTGGCGGCGCCGGTGTGGCCATGCACAATATTTCGGAGCGCATCCATCGCTTTTATGGGCCGCACTCCTATACGCGTGTCGAATCGGCGCCGGGCAAGGGCACCAAAGTGCTCCTTCATCTTGATTTGTCAGAGAGCATCTTCGACATTCAAGAGTAAAATAAAAGGCTACGGGCTCAACGTCATGCGACGGATGCCCGGCGTAGTTAGTTGACGAAAGGTTTTATCCCTATGCTGCGTGCGATGATTGTGGATGATGAGGCGCCGGCTCGCTCGGAGCTTCGCTTCCTGCTCGAGCAAACGGGCAAGATCGGCACGATCACGGAGGCGTCGAGCGTCCGCTCCGCCATCGAGATGCTTATGGAAAGTCGCGTGGATGTCGTGTTTCTCGATATCTCGATGCCCGGTGCCTCGGGCCTGCAACTTGCCGAGGCGCTGCATAAGCTCAAAAATCCGCCGGCGATCGTGTTTGTGACTGCGTATAGTGACCATGCGGTCGAGGCATTCGACGTGGATGCCGTCGATTATCTGATGAAGCCGGTCGAGGAAGCTCGCTTGGATCGCGCGATCGAGAAGGTCATGCAACGCACCAAGCCGGTTACGGACAGCAAGGTGACCATCGAGCGTATCCCGGTGGAAAAGGGCGGCCGCAAGGTGCTCATTCCCGTGGACGACATTCGCTTTATCATGGCCAAGGACGATTACTCCTGCATCTATACCGTCGATGATCGCTTTTTGTCGACGACCTCGCTGGCGCAGTTTGAGGCCAAGCTCTGCGACTTTGGCTTCTTCCGTGTTCACCGCCGCTATATCGTCAACTTGGCGTGCGTCACGGATGTGGAGACGGTGCCCTCGGGCGCCATCCAGCTGGGCATTACGGGCGTCGACGAACGCG
>CATVQO010000101.1 GCA_958346165.1 uncultured Collinsella sp.
CATTGGGACCCCTTTCGTGAATGGTTGCCTGGGGTAGTTAATTTGGGACGGGGCTTTTTTAGCTACCCTTTGACTGTCGACGAGTCGATGGGTGCCAGGGCAAATAACGACTGGCATATGGGGGTAGCTAAAATAGCCCCGTCCCAAATTAACTACCCCTCGGGGTGGGTGGACTAAAGCTGAGCGGCGTCTTCTAGGAGGGCGTCCCAGATGGCCAGCGCTGCGGCTGCTTCGGCTACGGGGACGGCGCGCGGGACGATGCAGGGATCGTGGCGGCCGTGGACCGAGAGCTCGGCATTTTCCATAGCGTCCATGTCTACGGTCTGCTGCTCGCGGCCAATGGAGGGCGTCGGCTTTACGGCCATACGCCACATGACGGGCGCGCCGGTCGAAATACCGCCCAGGGCGCCGCCGGCGTTGTTGGATTCGACCTCGATCTTTCCGGTCTCGGCATCGATGCGATACGGATCGTTGTTCTCGCTGCCGCGCATGGCGGCCACGGCAAAGCCCATGCCAAACTCCACGCCCTTTACGGCGGGAATCCCGAACGCGATTTGAGCGATGCGGTTCTCGATGCCGTCAAACATGGGGTCGCCGATGCCCGCGGGAAGCCCGTAAATGCCGCACTCCACGATGCCGCCGATGCTGTCGAGTTCGTCGCGCGCGGCTAGGATCTCCTCGCGCATGCGGCCGGCTGCGGCGGCGTCAATGCACGGCAGATCGTTCGTAAGGATCGCCTTGCGGTCGGCCTCGCGATAGACCATATCGTCCATCGGCAGGTCGGAGATGCCGCCGATCTGCGCCACGTGAGCCATCACCCGAATACCGCGGGCCTCGAGTGCCTGCAGCGCAATGCCGCCGGCGATGCATAAGGGTGCCGTTAGGCGGCCGGAAAAATGCCCACCACCAGCGACATCGTGCATGTTGTGATACTTTACGCGCGCAGGGAAGTCCGCATGTCCGGGACGGGGCTTGCGGCGCAGCTCGGAGTAATCCTTGGAGCGCGTGTTGGTGTTCTCGATAATCGCGGCGATGGGCGCGCCGGTGGTATGTCCATCGACAACACCGGCGATGATGTGGGCGGCGTCGGCCTCGCGGCGTTTGGTCGCGGTCTCGTCGCGACCGGGGGCGCGACGGTCGAGGAAGGCCTGCAGCTGCTCCTGGTCAACAGCGATGCCCGCCGGGATGCCATCGAGTGAGCAGCCGATGGCGGGGGAGTGCGACTGGCCGAAAATGCTCAGATGCAAGACGTTGCCAAAGGTCGAGGACATGCTATTCCTCCTCGAGTGTGACCTTGCCGCCCAGCAGACGGTAGTGGTCGAAGAAATCGGGATAGGACTTGTTGACGGCCTCGGCGCCGTGGATCACGACCTCGCCGGTGGCACGGCTCGCGGCGATGGCGGCCATCATGGCGATGCGGTGGTCGTTGTGCGAATCGACCTCGCCGCCGGTAAGGGCATCGACGCCCTTGATGATGAGGTCGTCACCGGCGATGTGCACCTGCGCGCCCAGCGCGGTAAGCTCGCGGGTAGTGGTAACCAGACGGTCAGATTCCTTGATGCGCAGGCGTGCGCAGTCACGGATGAACGTGCGGCCCTGAGCCAGCGATGCCACGGCCGAGATGACGGGTACCAGGTCCGGAATGTCGTGGGCGCTCATCTCAAAGCCGGCGAGCTTGTCGGACTGGACGGTGGCGGCGTTCGTGGAGCGCACGATGCGGGCGCCAAAGCGCGAAAGCGCGGCGAGCACGTTGCGGTCGCCCTGTGCGGAGCTCAGCGACACGCCCTCGACAGTGATTGGGTCGGTGCCGATGGCGCCGGCGCATAGCCAAAAGGCGGCGTTAGACCAATCGCCCTCGACGGCTAAGCTGCCGGGCGTGCGGTACGAGCCGCTGCTCACGCGGAAGTTCGTGACCTCGGGCTGGCCGTCCTTGGCCGGAATACGCTCGACGTTGACCTCGACGCCGAAAGCCTTCATGGCCTGGATCGTCAGGTTGATGTAGGGGCGGCTCTCGATGAGGCCGTTTACCTGCACGCAGGAGGGCTGTGCCAGCAGCGGGGCTGCCAGCAGCAGGCCGGAAATATACTGCGAGCTCACGTTGCCCGGAAGCACAAAGGTGCCCGGACGCATGCGGCCACTCGTCTTGAGCGGAAAACCGCCCAGTCCCTGCAGGTCGCAACCGGCGGCGATGATCTCGTCCGAAAGCGGGGAGAGCGGGCGGGCGCCCAGGCGACCCTGGCCCACGAAGGTGGCCTCCGCCCCCAGCGCACAGGCGACAGGCAGCATGAAGCGCAGCGTGGAGCCACTCTCACCGCAGTCGAGCGTGCCGCCGGCAAGGGCCTTGAGCAGGCCAAATTCAATGCTCTTCATGGTGGGGTGGACCTGGAAGCCGTCCTCGACGGTCTCGATGCGGGCGCCGAGCGCCGTGAGGCAGCGCACCGTGGCCTCGATATCGGCGCAGGTGGTGTTGCAGGTCACGTGCGTCTCGCCGTTGGCAAGCGCGGCGCAGATGATGAGGCGATGCGCCATCGATTTGGATGCGATGGCGGGAACGGTGCCCTTGAGCGGGGACGGGGTGATGCGGGCTAGCATGCGGAAGCGTCTCCCTTCTGGCCGAGGCCCTCGGCAATCAAATCGTGGAAGGTGGAAAGCGGCGTGCGGTCGATGCTGCAACGGCCAATGTCGTGCGGAATTACCAGGTCGATGGTGTCGCCCACGCGCTTTTTGTCGTGGAGCGCCTCGGTAAAGACGGCATCGGCATCTAGGTCGCAGCGGGTCTTAAGGCCGTGGCGGGCGCAGAGCTCCTCGATGCGGCCGGGCAGCTCGGCATCGCAAACGCCGTGCAGGGCTGCGGCACGCGTGATGATGCCCATGCCAATCGACACGCAGTTGCCGTGGCCGAGCTCAAAGTGCTCGCAGGCCTCGACGGCGTGTCCGGCGCTGTGGCCAAAGTTGAGAAGCTTGCGCTGATTGGTTTCGCGCTCGTCGGCAACGACCACGGCGCGCTTAATGTCGATATTGCGGGCGATGATGAGCGCCACACGGGCCACGTCGCGGTTCAGCAGCTCAAGCGTGAGCGGGGTCTTCTCCAGCTCGGCGAAGAGCTCGGGGTCGGCGATCACGGCGTGCTTGACGACCTCGCCGCAGCCGTCGGCGAACTGCTCGGGCGTGAGGGTGGCCAGGCACCCCACGTCGGCGATAACCACGCTCGGCTGCCAAAAGGCGCCGGCCAAGTTCTTGCCGGCAGCCAGGTCGATGGCGGTCTTGCCACCCACCGACGAATCCACCATGGCGAGCAGGCTCGTCGGGATCTGCACAAACTTGCAGCCGCGCATGTAGGTGGCGGCCACAAAGCCCGCCACGTCGCCCACGACGCCGCCACCGAGTGCCACGATCACGTCGGAGCGCGAAAGCTCGTGCTCTGCCACAAACTCCATAATGGCAACATAGGTTTCGGCGCGCTTATGGGCCTCTCCGGCCTCGAAGGTGCAGATGCTCACCTCGTAGCCTGACGCCTCCAGGCTCTGCTTAACGGGCATCTGGTAGAGCGGGCCCACGTTGGTGTCCGTCACGATGACGGCCTTGGTACCGCCGGCAGTGGCGCGCACGAGTGGTCCCGCCTGCTCCAGCAAAAACGTGCCAACATGCACCTGGTAGGGGCGTGCAGTGTCGATATCGATGGTAATCGCCATAAGCTTCGGTCCTTTCGACCTGGCGTGATGGGTGGTCTAGTTGGAGGCCTCGTCGTCGAGCGCGCGCTTGATGCGGTCGCCCTCGGCAAGGAGATTCTCCAGATAGCGCTGGTCGCGGTCCTTAAGGGCGCGGCTGTAGGCGCCGAGCGATTCGATCAGATGGTCGATCTCGAAGGCGAGCGCATCGGCGTCGTCGATCATGAGCTCGGACCACATCTGCGGATTGAGGTGTGCCACGCGGGTGAGGTCGCGGTAGCTGCCGGCCGAAAAGCCGTGATGGACCTGAGCGGTCGGGCTCTTAACATAGGCGTTGGAGACGACGTGCGCGAGCTGGCTCGTAAAGGCGATGACGCGGTCGTGCTCGGCGGCGCTGGTCACGCTGAACTTGCCAAAGCCCAAGGGGCGCACCATCTCGCGCACCTGGCCCAAAAGCTCCAGTTTGAGCGCATCGTCCACCGCGGGCGGCACGAGCACGAGTGGCGCGCCCTGGAACAGGTCGGCGCGGGAGTGTGCGTAGCCCGAGTACTGCGTGCCCGCCATGGGGTGTGCGCCCACAAAGTAAAAGCCGTGCTCACGGGCAAGCTCAAAGGCACGTTCGCACACGATGCCCTTGACGCCCACGGTGTCGATCACCACGGGACCCATGATGGCCTCGGTGTCGGTGGCGTCGGCGAGGGCCTGGGCATGCGCCTCGAGCCACTCGATGCAGGCCTCGGGGTAGCAAGCCAGGACGATGATGTCGCATTCGCCGAGTGTCTCGTCGTTGAGCTCTCCGGCGACAGTGCCCATGCTGGCGGCCGTCATGACATCGTCATCGGGGTCCCAGGCCAGCACGCGGACGCCCGCCTGGGCATAGCCGCGGGCAAAGCTACCGCCGATGAGGCCAAGGCCGACGATACCGGCGCACTTGGGGCCGCCCTGGTTAACGCGCGCGTTTCTCACCGTACCCATGGGCTACTCCATGGTCTCTTGGCAGACGACCTCGCGGATGGCGCGAATGCGGCGCATGGTGTCGTCGAACTGGTCGGGGGTGAGGGCCTGAGCGCCGTCGGACCATGCGCGGCTGGGCTCGTCGTGGACCTCGATCTCCAGGCCGTTGGCGCCGCAGGCGGTCGCGGCGAGCGCCATGGGCTCAACGTAGCGGGTGTAGCCGGTGGCGTGGCTGGGGTCGGCGACGACGGGCAGGTGCGACAGGTGGTGCAGAACCGGCACGGCGTTGAGGTCGAAGGTATTGCGGGTGCGGGTCTCGAAGGTGCGGATACCGCGCTCGCACAGGATGACGTTGTCGTTGCCCTCGCTCATGATGTACTCGGCTGCCATAAGCAGCTCGTCGATCGTGCCGGACATGCCGCGCTTGAGCAGAATCGGGGTTTGGGTCTTGCCGACCTCCTTGAGCAGGGGGAAGTTCTGGGCGTTGCGGGCGCCGATCTGCATGACGTCAATCTTCTTGTCCAAGAAGACCTGCACGTCGCGTGGATCCATGATCTCGGTGACGATCGGCATGTCGAGCTCGGCAGACGCCTCGCACAGCAGGTCGAGGCCGGCGGGGCCCATGCCCTGGTAGGCGTAGGGGGAGGTGCGGGGCTTGTAGGCACCGCCGCGCAGCATCGTGGCGCCGGCGGCCTTCACGCGGCGTGCGATGCGGATGAGGTTCTCGCCCTCGACGGAGCAGGGACCGGCGATGACCTGGAACTGGTCGCCGCCGATCTTGACGCCGTGGCCGCAGTCGATGACGGAGTCCTCGGGGTGGAACTTGCGGTTGGCGCGCTTGAACGGCTCGGAGACGCGCTGTACGCGCTCGACGACGTCCATGGACTCGAGCAGGAACGGGTCGATTTTGGTCGTGTCGCCCACCAAGCCGATGATGGTCTCGTTCTCGCCGCGCGAGACGTCGGTCTTGAGTCCTTTTTTCTCGATCCAGCTGACAATGTGGCTTACGGCTTCGTCACTGGCGCTCTGCTTTAAAATCGCAATCATGGTGTGCCTCTCACCTCGATGGATAACCCTTGCAAAAACGGCCCGCATCGCGAGCCGTTATATATGTGCATGAGAGTTTATACTATCTGACTCGCTTTTGCCGCCTAAAGCGCACCGTCGCGGCGCGTCTCCCACGTAATTGCAAAGCTTTTTCTATTATTTTGTTAGCCCGTGGCGCACTTGGGTATAATGCCTACCGTTCGCCCTATTAGCTCAGGGG
>CATVQO010000102.1 GCA_958346165.1 uncultured Collinsella sp.
ACGGCCTTCTCGCGCTTCTGCTTCTGGGAATCCTCGTCGGCGATGATGGCCTTGAGCTTCTCGGCCTCGGAGGGGAGGTCGATGGCAGCGAGCAGGTCGCGGACGGCCTCGGCACCCATACCACCCTTGAAGTACATGGAGTAGTAACGGGTCATCTCGCGGAACAGCGGTTCATCGGAAATGAGGTCGCGCTCGGTGAGCTTCATGAAGGCGTTGAAGGCGTCCGTACGGAGCTGCTTCTCGTCCTTGCACTCTTCCTCGATGTCGACGATGCCGGAGGCGATCTCCTCGGGGGTCAGCGGCTCCTCGTCGGAGAACTCGTCAAAGTTCTCGGGGTCGCCCTGCTCCTTGAGGGACTCGATCTGGCGAGCGCACTCGGCATCGATCTCTTCCAGATCGGCGGCGAGCTCCTCGCGCAGGTCGTCGGCGTCGGCCTCGCGAGCCTCGTAGTCAACCTCGGTGATGATGTAGCTGGCAAAGTACAGAACCTTCTCGAGGTCCTTGGACTTGATGTCGAGCATACGGCTCATCGGGAAGCTCGTGGGGCTCTTGAAGTACCAGATGTGGGACACGGGAGCGGCGAGCTCGATGTGACCCATGCGGTCGCGACGCACCTTGGCCGAGGTGACCTCGACGCCGCAGCGCTCGCAGACGATGCCCTTAAAGCGGATGCCCTTGTACTTGCCGCAGGAGCACTCCCAGTCCTTGGCGGGACCGAAGATCTTCTCGCAGAACAGGCCGTCCTTCTCGGGCTTGAGGGTACGGTAATTGATGGTCTCCGGCTTCTTGACCTCACCGTGCGACCAGGAACGGATCTGGTCGGCGGAGGCAAGGGAGATCTTTACCGAGTCAAAATCAGTAGCTTCGAAATCTGCCACAGTCAACTACTCCTTATCAGTGGTCGTGGCGGCGACAGCCTCGGGTGCCTCGGCGGTCTCGGCATCCTGGGCCTCGACGTCGGCGTCAACGCCGGCGAGCGCAGCCAGGTCGTCGAGAGCAGAGGTCTCCTCGGCGGTCACAGGGGCGGAGGCGTCCTCGTCGGCATCGTGCATGGGCTCGATGTCCAGTGCGAGCGAACGGATCTCCTTGACGAGAACCTTGAAGGACTCGGGGATACCCGGAACCGGAACGTTCTCGCCCTTGACGATGGACTCGTAGGTCTTGACGCGGCCCACGGTATCGTCGGACTTGACGGTCAGGATCTCCTGCAGGACGTTGGAAGCACCGTAAGCGTACAGTGCCCAAACTTCCATCTCGCCGAAGCGCTGGCCGCCGAACTGGGCCTTGCCGCCCAGAGGCTGCTGGGTAACCAGGCTGTAAGGGCCGGTCGAACGGGCGTGGATCTTGTCGTCGACCATGTGGCCGAGCTTGAGGATGTAGGACGTACCCACGGTAATGGGCTCGCGGAACTCCTCGCCGGTGCGGCCGTCGAACAGACGGGTCTTGCCGCGCTCGTCAAGCTGGGTGACGAACTCGGGGCGCATGTGATCGCCAAAGGCAGCGGTGGCCTTGTTGAGCATGTTCTTGTTGGCACGACGGATGACCTCGGCGATCTCGTCCTCCTTGGCGCCGTCGAAGACGGGCGTCGCGGTGAAGAACGGACCGGGGACGTACTTGTCGGAGTCGGCCTGCTCGGTATCCCAACCGCAGGCAGCAGCCCAGCCAAGGTGGCACTCGAGCAGCTGGCCGACGTTCATACGCGAAGGAACGCCCAGCGGGTTGAGGATAACGTCGATTGGGGTACCGTCAGCCATGTAGGGCATGTCCTCGACCGGCAGAACGTTGCAGATAACACCCTTGTTGCCGTGGCGACCGGCGATCTTATCGCCCTGCTGGATCTTACGACGCTGGGCGACGTAGACGCGCACCTGCTCGTTGACGCCGGGAGCCAGGTCGTCGCCGTTCTCGCGGCTAAAACGGACGACGTCGATGACGCGGCCGTAAGCGCCGTGAGGCATCTTAAGGGAGGTGTCGCGGACGTCGTGGGCCTTGGCACCGAAGATGGCGCGCAGCAGGCGCTCCTCGGCGGTCAGAGCGCTCTCGCCCTTAGGCGTGACCTTGCCGACCAGGATGTCGCCAGGGCCGACCTCGGCGCCGATGCGGATGATGCCGTCCTCGTCGAGGTTGGCAAGCATGTCCTCGGAGAGGTTCGGGATCTCGCGGGTGATCTCCTCGGGGCCGAGCTTGGTGTCGCGGGCGTCGATCTCGTGACGGGTGATGTTGATGGTCGTCAGCAGGTCCTCGGCCACCAGGCGCTCGGACACGACGATGCCGTCCTCGTAGTTGAAGCCTTCCCACGGCATGTATGCCACGGTGAGGTTCTGACCCAGTGCGAGCTCGCCATGATCGGTCGAAGGACCGTCAGCCAGGGGCTCGCCCTGCTCAACGGTGTCACCGACGCGCACGAGCGGACGGTGGTTGATGCAGGTGGACTGGTTGGAGCGCTGGTACTTGGCCAGGTGATACTCGTCCATGCCGCCGGCATGCTTGACGATGATCTTGGCGGCGTCGGCAAAAATGACCTCGCCGGCGTTCTTGGCCAGGGTGACCTCGCCGGAGTCCAGGGCGGCGCGACGCTCCATGCCGGTACCGACATAGGGAGCGGCAGGGTGAACCAGCGGCACGGCCTGACGCTGCATGTTGGCGCCCATCAGCGTACGCTTGGCGTCGTCGTGCTCGAGGAACGGGATCAGCGTGGCTGCGACGGAGAGCATCTGACGCGGCGAGACGTCCATGTAGTCGACGTCCTCGACGGGCACGTCGGCGGGAGCGCCGAAGGAGCCGTCGAAGTCGCGGGTACGGGCGATCACGGTGTGCGGGCGGACAAGCTTGCCCTCGGCATCGGTCGTGATGAACTCGTTGGTCTTGGGATCGAGCGGCGTGTTAGCCGGCGCGATGACGTGCTTCTCTTCCTCGTCAGCGGTCATCCAGTCGATCTGGTCGGTGGCAACGCCGTTCTCGACGCGACGGAACGGAGCCTCGATGAAGCCGTACTCGTTGACGCGGGCGTAGAGGGCGAGCGAGCCGATCAGGCCGATGTTGGGGCCTTCGGGGGTCTCGATCGGGCACATGCGGCTGTAGTGCGAGTTGTGAACGTCGCGGACGGCCGTCGGCACGTTGGTGCGGCGGCTGGAGCCGGACTTGTGGCCGGCAAGACCGCCAGGGCCGAGTGCGGACAGGCGGCGCTTGTGGGTCAGACCGGTCAGGGGGTTCGCCTGGTCCATGAACTGCGAGAGCTGCGAGGAACCGAAGAACTCCTTGATGGAGGCCACGATCGGGCGGATGTTGATGAGCGACTGCGGGGTGATCTCGTCGATGTCCTGGGAGCTCATGCGCTCACGGACGACGCGCTCCATACGGCTCATGCCGATACGGAACTGGTTGGCGACGAGCTCGCCGACGGTGCGGATGCGGCGGTTGCCAAAGTGGTCGATGTCATCGACCTTGAAGCCCTGCTCGCCGGCAGCGAGGGACAGCAGGTAGCGCAGCGTCGCGACGATATCCTCGTCGGTGAGCACCGTGACCTCTTCCTCGGTGGTGAGGTTGAGCTTCTTGTTGACCTTGTAACGACCGACGCGGGCCAGATCGTAGCGCTGCGGGTTGAAGAGCAGGCCCTCGAGCAGGCTGCGGGAAGCGTCCACGGTGGGGGGCTCGCCCGGGCGCAGGCGACGGTAGATCTCGATGAGGGCGTCCTCGCGGGTGAGGGCGGTGTCGCGCTCCAGGGTGCGCTTGATCACATCGGAGTTGCCGAGCAGCTCGATGATGTCGTCGTTGGTGACGGCGATGCCAAGGGCGCGCAGGAACATCGTGGCGCTCTGCTTGCGCTTACGGTCGATGGAGACCATGAGCTGGTCGCGCTTGTCGACCTCAAACTCAAGCCAGGCACCGCGGGACGGGATGATCTGGGCCTTGTAGATCTGCTTGCCCGAATCCATCTCGGAGCTGTAGTACACGCCCGGGGAGCGGACGAGCTGCGAGACGACGATACGCTCGGTACCGTTGATGATGAAGGTGCCCTGATCGGTCATCATGGGGAAGTCGCCCATAAAGACGAGCTGCTCCTTGATCTCGCCGGTCTCCTTGTTGGTGAGACGGACGTCGGTCAGAAGCGGAGCCTGATAGGTCATATCCTTCTCGCGGCACTCCTCGACGGTGTGCGCGGGGTCGCCGAACTGATGCTCGCCGAAGGTAACCTCGAGAACATGGTTCTGGCTCTGGATGGGGCTGGATTCCTTGAACGCCTCACGAAGGCCCTCGTCCTTAAAACGCTCAAAGGATTCCCTTTGAACAGAGATAAGGTTGGGGAGCTCCATGGCCTCCGGGATTTTCCCGAAGCTGACGCGCTTGCGCTCAGTGGCAGTGTATGCGTAGGTCACCAGGTTTTTCCTCCTTCACGGAAATGCTCGGTGGGTTGGCGAGGCATAGCTTCGCCAGTTATCGCAACCTAATAGTTTATCAGGTACCGACCGTTGGGCAAGAAAAGCCTTGACGCGATTGAGTTTTTGGAGTAGCAAA
Source organism: uncultured Collinsella sp. (assembly GCA_958346165.1). The sequence continues at coordinate 4,516 of CATVQO010000102.1, forward strand.
GTTTTTCGGCAGAAAACACGCAGGTAGATGTATGTGTATCGAACATCTGTTCATATATTTTCTGTGAACAGAGAGCCGGCAATCGCAGCTCTTATAAAAAACGGGCGCGAACCGAGGTCCGCGCCCGTAAATGTCGATGTCCGAAGGCTTACTTGCGCATCAATCCGCCGCGCTCGTCGATGGCGTCCCAGAAGGCATCGGCAAAGCGAGAATCGCTTGCGGCCATGAGGGCGTTGGTTGCCATCCAGCCAGACGGGGTGCCGGTGTCGTAGCCCGACAGCGGGTCGATAACGACAGCGTACATAGCCTCGCGGTCGAGCGAGCGGGCCATGGCGTCGGTGAGCTGAATCTCGCCGCCCTTGCCGGCCTGCTGATCAGCGAGCAGGTCCATGACCAGCGGGCTCAGCAGATAACGGCCGACAATGTACAGGTTGGACGGAGCCGCCTCGGGAGCGGGCTTCTCGACCAGACCGCCGATGCGCCAGACAGCGCCCGGCTCTGCATCGGCAACGTCCTCGGCGCCCTCGAGCGAACCGACGCGCTCGCCGGCGATAACGCCGTAGCGGCTGACTTCCTCGGGCGAGCAAGCAGCGACGGCGATAACCGAAGCGCCACCGTGCTCCTTGGAAACGGCGAGCATCTTGTCGCAGATGTCGCGGTTAGGCACAACGTAGTCGCCCAGAAGAACCAGGAAGTTCTCCCCTGCCACGGCGTCGGCAGCAGAGCGGATAGCATGGCCGAGGCCCTTGGGCTCGTACTGATAACGGAAGTCGACCGGCATACCGCCAGCGTGGGCGACGGCATCGGCATAGGCGTTCTTGCCGCGCTCGCGCAGCAGGTTCTCGAGCGAGCGATCGGGCTGGAAGTAGTTCAGCAGCTCAGGCTTGCCGGGAGAAGTAACGATGATGGCATCGTCGACCTCCTCGGGGTCGAGCGCCTCCTCAACGACATACTGAATGACGGGCTTGTCGAGCACCGGCAGCATCTCTTTGGGCGTGCACTTGGTGCCAGGCAGAAAACGCGTGCCAAGACCGGCGGCGGGGATGATTGCCTTCATGTTATTCAAAGATCCTTTCGCAGGCGCAAAAGCGCCCCATGCGTGCGGCACACAGCCGCAGACCAAATTGCGATACCCAAGCATCTTACCGCTGGAACTATATGTCGCTACAAGGCAGAGACAATTCTTCAGCAGGTCAACGCAAATTATTGCTCGAATGGTGCAATTTTATTGCCCAACGGCAGGGCGCCCGATACGACGCAAATCACAGAACATGGCAGTTAGAGCAACCGATGTCGAGGGACCGAAAAATCAAAACCACCCCTAAAAGGGGTGGTTTGCTCTTAGGGTATAACCCTTGGAT
>CATVQO010000103.1 GCA_958346165.1 uncultured Collinsella sp.
CTAGAGGTGGCTGATGATCAGTTCCATCTTGCCTTCGAGGTCGATGGAGCTGACGGTGCTCGGGGCCAGCAGGTGGCTTCCCTTGTGGACGGGGTCGCCGCAGACGGTGCCTTCGCCGTCGATGACCGACAGGCACATGAAGGGCCAGCGCTGGTCGAGGGTCTTGCTGCCGTTGGCGCGCACGCGATCGACGGTGTAGCAGGGGTTGGACTCGAGCTCGGTCACGCCGTCCACCTCGGGCGCGGTCACCGTGCCGTCGGTCGGAGCCTGAGCATCAAAGTCGATGCAGTCGAGGCTCTGCTCAATGTGCAGCGGGCGCAGCTTTCCGTCGGTGCCGGGGCGGTCGTAGTCGTACAGGCGATATGTCACGTCGCTCGACTGCTGCGTCTCCAGAATCAGCGTGCCGGTCTTGATGGCGTGAACGGTGCCGGAGTCGATCTGGAAAAAGTCTCCCTTGTGAATCGGCAGCACGTTGAGCATCTCGTCCCAACGGCCCTCCTCGATCATCTGTGCAGCCTCGGCGCGGTCGTGCGCGCGCTGGCCGACAATGATCGTGGCACCGGGTTCGCAGTCCAGCACATACCAGCACTCGGTTTTGCCCAGGCTGCCGTTCTCGTGCTTGGCGGCGTACTCGTCGTTGGGATGAATCTGGATTGAAAGGTCGTCCTTGGCATCCAGAATCTTAATGAGCAGCGGGAACTCCTTGCCCTCGCAATTGCCAAAGAGCTCGCGGTGCTCGGCCCACAGCCATGAAAGCGTGTGGCCTGCATACGGGCCCTCCGCAATCTGGCAGTCACCGTTGGGATGGGCCGAGATGGCCCAGCACTCACCGATGGGACCCTCGGGAATGTCGTAACCAAATACGGTTTCGAGCTGGCGGCCACCCCAGATCTTCTCGTGGAAGATCGGCGTCAGTTTAATCAAATCGGACATATTCATACCCCCATTATGTTGCGCGGGCGTTGCACAAAACAGCTCAAAACGAGCGCCCGCGTGACTACAAAAACTTATGCCAACGTTACGTTGTGCAACTCAAAGCGGTCGCCAACGTTGCGCGAGACCGAATACTCAAAGGCGGCGCCGCTGTCCAAAAAGCCAATCTGGGTGAGCTCGAGCAGGGGAGAGCCAAGTTTGGTGTCCAGACGCTCGGCTTCTTCCTCGGTTGCTGCCACGGCGCGAATGGTACGGTGGAAGCTCGAAATCTTCAGCCCACATTGCTCGCGGATGAAGCGGTAGACTGATCCGTACAGGTCCTTCTTTTTAAGGCCTGGAATCAGCTCGAGGGGCATGTAGGTGTACTCGATAACGATGGGCTTCTCATCGGCCTGACGCACGCGCACGACGTGATAGGCAAAGTCATCCTCGGCAATTCCCAGCTGGGCTGCGATGTCCGCCGGTGGATTAACGATCGAGAAATCGTAGACCACCGAGGTCACCTTCTCCCCGCGATGCTCATACGAAAAACCCTGGGCACGGTCGTTTTTGCCCTGGAAAAACGCCTGGCCGGGAAGCCCCGCCGTGTCCTTAACGTAGGTACCCGATCCACGCCGGCTGGTAATAAGACCTTCTTCGGTGATTTGTTCAATAGCTCGTTTGACGGTGATTTTGGAAACGTTATAGAGCTTGCAGAACTCAACGACGGTAGGAAGCTTGTCGCCCGGTTTAAGAGCGCCATCCTCGATAGTGCGACGAATATCTGCAGCTATCGCCTCGTATTTGGGAATCATGGAACCTCCTTTCCAACTTGGTTGAGTATAAAAGAAAGTATAGTCAACACCTAAGTATCTCTATTGAGTTATTGAAAAGTTCGAGAAAGATAAAATTAAAAGTCGCCCCGCTTGAAAAATTAGAGCGTTTTAAATGATAAACATCTGAGTAGTGTCGTGTTGAGAAATGATCGGTCCGAGGACGGGGCCGAACCGATATAACACCCAACGAACCGAATCTCGTACTCTGCGCTTCCCCAGATAAAACCTGCCAAAACAAACCTGTCCTTTTTGGTAGGTTTTTGCCTTGGGAGCGGTACCATACAGGCAATGTTTAAACGAGAAAGGCGGGCTCCCATGGAACCTAAGCAGTATTACATCGGCATCGACGTCGGCGGCACCTCGGTCAAGGAGGGTCTGTTCGATGAGGACGGAAACCTGCTTGCCAAGGCCAGCGTGCCCACGCCTCCCATCGTTGACGCTGCGGGCTTTGCCGCGGTGACCGAGGCTATCGACCAGGTGGTCGCCAAGGCCCAGATTCCGCGTGCCTTTGTGTCGGGCATTGGCCTGGCCGTTCCGTGCCCCATCCCGGCATCGGGCGATGCCAAGGTCAAGGCGAACATCGCCATCAACCTGCCCGAGCTCAAGATTGCCATCCAGGAGCACTGCCCCGACGCGGTCGTTAAGTACGAGAACGACGCCAACGCCGCTGCTATGGGCGAGGCCTGGCTCGGCTCTGCCAAGGGCGTACAGAACGTGGTGATGGTCACCATCGGTACTGGCGTGGGCGGCGGCGTTATCGTTAACGGCGACGTGGTATCGGGCGTTGTGGGTGCTGGCGGCGAGATTGGCCACATGTGCCTGAACCCGGCCGAGGAGCGCACCTGCGGCTGCGGCGGCCATGGCCACCTGGAGCAGTATTCCAGCGCCACCGGCGTGGTGAGCAACTACCTTGCCGAGTGCAAGAAAGCGGGCGTCGAGCCCATCGAGCTGACCGGCCCCTCCGATTCCAAGGACGTGTTCCAGGCCTGCCGTGAGGGCGACAAGCTCGCGCTGGCCGCGGCCGATACCATGGCTGACTATCTCGGCCGCGCACTGGCGCTTATTGCCAACGTGGTTGATCCCGAGATGTTCCTCATCGGCGGCGGCGCCTCCGCCTCGGCCGATGTCTACCTCGACAAGGTTCGCGAGCACTTTAAGCAGTACGCGCTTTCCGCCTCGCGCGAGACGCCTATTAAGGTCGCTTCGCTCGGAAACGACGCCGGTATCATCGGTGCCGCCTACGTAGCCCTGCGCGCCGCCGGCAAATAGCTGGTGCAAGGGGGACAGGTTACTTTGCACCAACATAGTGCAAAAGGGACAGCCTTGGCCCCCGTGCCTGCCCCAAAATATGCCGTGGCCCTTCCGTCTGCGAAGGCTCGGCATCGGCGTGCTACCATAGCTACGTCCAAGTACACATATCAAGTGGAGGATATCCATGGCAAACGTTCTTGTCTTTGGTCACCAGAACCCCGATAACGACGCCATCATGAGCGCCGTCGTCCTGTCCCAGCTGCTCAACCAGGTTGAGTATGCTGGCAACACCTACGAGGCTTGCGCTCTGGGTCAGCTTCCGGCCGAGTCCGCCAAGCTGCTCGCCGACGCCGGCATTGCCGAGCCCCGCGTGATCGAGTCCGTCGAGGCCGGCCAGCTCGTCGTCCTCACCGACCACAACGAGTCTGCCCAGTCCGTCGCCGGCCTTAAGGACGCCACGGTCTTTGGCGTCGTCGACCATCACCGCATCGGCGACTTCGAGACCGCCGGCCCGCTGCACTACATCTGCCTGCCCTGGGGCTCCAGCTGCACCATCGTCACCAAGCTCGCCGGCGTGCTCGGCGTTGAGCTTTCCGACGTTCAGGCCAAGCTGCTGCTCTCGGCCATGATGACCGACACGCTCATGCTCAAGAGCCCCACCACCACCGATGTTGACCGCGCCGTCGCCGCCAAGCTCGGCGAGCAGGTGGGCGTCGATCCGGTCAAGTTTGGCATGGAGGTCTTCCTCACCCGCCCGTCCGGCTCCTTCACCGCAGCCGAGATGGTCGGCAACGACATCAAGATGTTCGAGCCCGCCGGCAAGAAGCTGCTCATCGGCCAGTACGAGACTGTCGACAAGACCCGCGCACTCGGCATGATCGACGAGATCCGCGAGGCCATGCGCGCCTACGCCGCCGAGAAGGGTGCCGACGGCATTGTCCTGTGCATCACCGACATCATGGAGGAGGGCTCGCAGGTCCTGCTCGAGGGCGAGACCGAGGCTGCTCAGAAGGGCCTGGGCATTGCCGACGAGCACGACGGCGTCTGGATGCCGGGCGTCCTCTCCCGTAAGAAGCAGGTCGCTGCCCCCATCATGGCCGCCTGCTAGGTTTAGTTGACCAAACGCCACGACCGGATCGCGGAAGCCCCGCGCTCCGGTCGTTTTTTGTGCACGGCGCCGCGTCGTCTCTTGGATAGGCGCGCCCGTGCCGTTGAGCAAATAATGTTCAACCTGTGGTTCCGCTTTTCGGCCACGCCTGCGTGCCTGTCGTGCAGGGTAGGCTAGATGCAAGCGTAATACGTTAGAGCGCGGCACCGCCACTTGGGCGGGCCGTGCTTTTTTAAGACGGGAGCTTTCCCGTGAAAGGAGCCGCCCATGGCAGCACCCGAGCAGCTGTTCAACGTCCGTGAGCGCAAGCGTTTTGAGCGCCATGACATTTGGGAGCGCATCGCCGAGAACGGCACGATTTCCGCCGCCGTCATGGTCTTCGCCGCCATCGCCGCCGTCATTTGCGCCAATACCGATGCCTACGAAGCCATCCATCACTTTTTGGAGACCCCGCTGTATGTGGGTCTGGGCAACCTTACGGCCGGTCTCACCGTCGAGCTATTCGTCAACGACTTCCTCATGGCAATCTTCTTTTTGCTGGTGGGCATTGAGCTCAAGTATGAGATGACGGTCGGCGAGCTCAAAAACCCGCGCCAGGCTATGCTTCCCATGCTGGCGGCCGTGGGCGGCGTCGTCGTTCCCGCCTGCATCTATCTGATCTTTAACCATGCCGGCGCGCACAACGGCTGGGCCATTCCCATGGCAACCGATATTGCCTTTGCGCTGGGCGTGCTGTCGCTTTTGGGCAATCGCGTGCCCAACGGCGTGCGCGTGTTCTTCTCGACGCTCGCCATCGCCGACGACCTCATTTCCATCGCCGCCATCGCCATCTTCTACGGTCAGAGTCCCAATCCGTTTTGGTTGGGCGCCGCCGCGCTTGTGACCTGCGCGCTCGTGTGGCTCAACAAGACGCAGCATTACCGCCTTGCCCCGTATTCGGTACTGGGCCTGCTGTTGTGGTTCTGCATGTTCAAGAGCGGCGTACATGCTACGCTTGCTGGCGTCATCTTGGCCTTTACCATACCGGCCAAGTGCGGCGTCAAGCTCGATAGCCTTACCGATTGGCTGGGCGAGTGCCTGCCGTTGCTCGACGACCGCTACGACGACGAGGCACACATCTTGGGCCAGCACGACTTTACCGTCTCGACCACCAAGGTCGAGCGCGTCATGCACCGCGTCACCCCGCCGCTCACCCGTATGGAGCGCCTGATCTCCACGCCGGTTAACTTTGTGATCCTGCCGATCTTTGCGTTCGTGAACGCACAGGTTCGCCTGGTGGGCGTGGACATGAGCACGCTACTCACCGACCCGGTGACGCTCGGCGTGTACTTTGGCATGCTGCTGGGCAAGCCGATCGGTATCTTTGGCATGACGTTCGCCTTGGTCAAGCTCAAGGCCTGCGAGCTGCCGCGCAATGTCAACTGGCACATGATTGCCGGTGTGGGCATTCTGGGCGGCATCGGCTTTACCATGTCGATTCTCATCAGCGGCCTTGCCTTCCCGACGGCCCAGTTTGAGGTTCTGGCTGCCAAGGCCGCTATTCTCGCCGGCTCTGTCACCGCGGCCGTACTTGGCATGATCTACATGAGTGTGATCTGCAAGCACCCCGCGCCCAAGGACGAGTAAGGGCACATACAAGTTTGAAAACGCCGCCTGTGAACACCATCACAGGCGGCGTTTTAGTCATT
>CATVQO010000104.1 GCA_958346165.1 uncultured Collinsella sp.
CCGGCAACTTTAACGAGAAGACGGCCAAACTCTACAGCGACTTTATGCTCATGACAGCCCATCCCGGCATCGGCGAGGACGCCAACCTGTTCTTCCGCAACCTGTCGCTGGGCAACCTGCGCGGCGACTACCGCTTCCTGGGTGTGGCGCCCGTCGGACTGAAACCGCTCATCATGCGCGGGCTTGACCGCGAGATCCAGCGCGCCCTTGCCGGCGAGCCCGCCCGCGTGTTCTTTAAGCTCAACTCGCTGACCGACCGCGAGGTTATCGACAAGATCGCCGAGGCATCGTGTGCCGGCGTGCGCGTAGACATGATCATCCGAGGCATCTCGTGCCTCAAGCCCGGTGTTCCGGGCAAGACCGAGAACGTGCATGTCCGCTCCATCGTCGGACGCTTTTTGGAGCACGCGCGCGTCTATGCTTTCGGCGTGGACTCGGACATGATTTACCTGAGCTCGGCAGACATGATGACGCGCAACACCGAGCACCGCGTGGAGATTGCCTTCCCCGTGCTTGACCCCACCTGCCGCGCCCTGGTGCACGAGTACATGGGCATGCAGCTGCGCGACAACGTGAAGGCCCGCAGCCTCACGAGCGACGGCACCTGGGTCCCCGTGGAGCGTGCAGAGGGTGAGAAACCCTTCAACTCACAGGAAGCCCTGCTGGAGCGCGCCTATCGCAACGCCGAGGCCGCGCCCGAGCCCGTCATTGAGGCGGAACCTGCCTCCGAGGCCGAGCCGCAGCCAGTAGCACCCAAGGTCCAAGAGGTCCAGGCGACCGTCATTGAGCCCGAGCCTGCACCTGCACCTCAGCCCGATCCGCAGGTCACCAAGCCCGCACCCGAGACGAGCGCCCGTCGCGATAAGCCCGCTGGCAAGACCAAGGCCATCGAGCGCCATCGCCCCGGCCGCGTGCGCATGGGCCTGGGTCTGATCGGCCTGGGTCTTAAGACGCTCATTACCGGCAAGACGAAATAGTCGTTTGTAGAAGCAGTTTGTAGAAGCGCCCCACATTTGAGGAAAGCCTCGGATGCGGGGCGCTTTTCCCTGCTACCATGGTGCGAACAACAACGCGAATGACAGGCAGGAATATGAAGCTCACTATAGAATCGATGACCTACGGCGCCGACGGGCTGGCGCACGCCGACAACGGCAAGGCCGTCTTTGTGCAGGGTGCCGTGGCAGGCGACACCGTCGAGGCCGAGGTCGTACAGGACGGCAAGTCATTCATGCGCGCCCGCACCACCGAGATTCTGGAGCCAAGCCCCAATCGCATTCAGCCTCCCTGCCCCTTCGTGGGCATCTGCGGCGGCTGCTCGTGGGGCAATCTCTCACGCACGGCACAGCTCGCCGCCAAGGAGCAAAACCTGCGCTCCACGCTCGAGCGCATCGGCAAGTTCGCTCCTGAGCTGGCAGATGAGTTGGTACAGCCCATCTGCCACACCAAGGACGACTGGGGCTACCGCAATAAAATCGAACTCGAGCCGACCGTCGTCAACGGTCGCGTGCGCCTTGGCATGCACGGTGTCGACCCCAGCAAAATCGTGACCGTCGATATGTGTCCGCTGTTCGATAAGCGCTTCCCGAAGGCACTCAAATCGGTCGTCGGCGCACTCAACTATCTAAGCGGCAGCCATGACTTGGGGCTCGAACGCGTGGGCATTCGCGCATCGCGCCGCACCAAGGCACTCGAGGTCGCACTCTGGACGCCCACAGGCTCTTTTCCGCGCTCGCAGGTCTCCCGCGTGCTGGCGGACGCCGCTCATCCCACGAGCATCGTGCGCGTGATGAGCAAGGGCGAAAAGAAGGCCCGCCGTGTCTCCAAGGTCGAAATGCTCGCCGGAGAGGGCTCATGGACCGAGAATATCGCCGAGGATCAGATGCGCTTGTCTGCCCCGTCTTTTTTCCAGGTCAACACCAAGGGTGCCGAGATTTTGATCGATCTTGTCATGGAAGCGCTCGACCCGCAGGAAGACGAGCTTGCCGTGGACCTGTACTGCGGTGCCGGCACCTTTACCCTGCCGCTCGCCCGCCGCTGCGACTTTGTCGCTGCCGTCGAGGCCTACGGCCCCGCCGTGCGCGATCTACGCCGTAACCTGGAAATCAACAAGCTTGATAACGTCGACGTCATTGGCGGAGACGCGGTGCGCGAGTTCCCCGACCAGGATGCCGACATCTTGGTGGTCGACCCGCCGCGCGCAGGCCTCGCCCCCGAGGCGATCGGCCTTATCGCCAGCACGAGTGCCCGCGATGTCGCCTACGTGAGCTGCGACCCGGCCACCCTGGCGCGCGATCTCAAACGCTTTGTCGAAGAAGGCACCTTCTCCCCCGTAAAGATCACGCCAGTCGACCTGTTCCCACAAACCTTCCACTGCGAGACCGTCGTCCACCTTAGGCGCAACTAGCCGCTTAATCATTGCTCAGAAAATCATTGGGAAATCGAGCGTGGCAAGCGGAGGTCTTCGGGGTATAAGACGGCTAATTGTATGCCGCCTATGAAAGGAACCCTCATGCCCAGCGTTGCCGTTCTCGCCGCCGATGGCTTTGAAACTATTGAATGCTTGACCATGGTCGATGTCATGCGTCGCGGCGGCGTGCGTGCCACGCTCGTCTCGATTATGCCCACGCGTGAGGTCGTAAGCTCGCTGCAGATCCCCGTGACCTGCGATGCACTCTTTGATGAGATCAACTTTGACGAGTACGACTGCGTCGTGCTGCCCGGCGGCCTACCCGGTGCCACCAACCTGCGCGCCGATCAGCGCGTCTGCGACGTGGTCTGCGAGTTCGCCGCGACCAAGCACGTCGCCGCCATCTGCGCTGCCCCGTTTATCCTGGGCGAGCTCGACCTGCTCGAGGGGCGCCACGCCACGTGCTTCCCTGGCTTTGAGAAAAGCTTCCCCGAAGGCGCCTATACTGGCGAGAAGGTCACGCAAGACGGCAACATCATCACTGCCAGCGGCATGGCACAGTCACTCCCCTTTGCGCTTGAGCTGCTGCGCACGCTCGCCGGCGACAAGGCCGTCGAGAAAGTCGCCGAGGGCATTCAGCTATGATTTTGGCTTCGCAATCACCGCGCCGCATCGAGTTGATGCGCGAGGCGGACTATGACATTCGCATCATTCCTGCCGATATCGACGAAACGCCGTTTGATGGCGAGGCCCCGCTTACGCTCGTTGAACGCTTAGCACGCGCAAAAGCCGCCGCCGTTGCCGCCGAGCATGCCGAGCCCAATGAGCTAACGGTCGCGGCCGACACCATCGTCACCTTTGACGGCAAGATTCTGGGCAAGCCGGCAACCGAGGACGAGGCGCGCACCATGCTCCGTGAGCTTTCGGGCCGCACGCACCAGGTCGCAACCGGCGTCTGCATCGTTAAGGCAGGCGATACGGCCGCCCCGCATGCCGCCGAGAGTCTGTCCTTTGTCGATGTGACCGACGTGACGTTCTACGAGCTCACCGACGAGCAGATCGAGCACTACGTCGCCTCGGGAGAGCCCATGGACAAGGCCGGCGCCTACGGCATTCAGGGCACAGGCGGACGCATGCTCGTGCACGATATTTCGGGCGACTTCTATAACGTGGTGGGCCTACCCATCGCCCGCGTCGCGCGCGCGATTCAAAAACTCTCGTAATTGCATCTGGCGCTGGGTATCCCCCGGCGCCTACAATTTTGGCGTACCGTACGGATCCCGACCGGGCACAAGGCGCGGCGGAAAACCGATAGGAGTTAAACATGGATACACTGCTCGAGGCCATTGACGTCTGCGATGTCGATGGCTTTTGCTATGGCAACTATACGGACGAGGAGGCCGGCACCGGTTGCACCGTAATCGTGGCACCCGAGGGCGCCACCGGCGGCGTTGACGTACGCGGTGGCGCTCCCGCTTCGCGCGAGACCGACCTGCTACGACCCGAGAACACCGTCGACAAGGTCCACGCCGTCTGCCTTTCGGGCGGATCGGCCTTTGGCCTCGAAGCTGCAAGCGGCGTCGCTCGCGAGCTTGAGAGCCGCGGCATCGGCCTTCCCGTCGGCCCCACGCAGGTGCCTATCGTGTGCTCCAGCTGTATCTTCGACCTTGCCTTTGGCGACCCCACCGTGCGCCCCGACATTGAGGCCGGCATCGCCGCCGTGCGCGAAGCACTCGACCACACCCCCACCAAGCTCGAACAGGGCAACGTAGGCGCCGGCACGGGCGCCACCGTGGGTAAGCTCATGGGGCCTGCCACCTGCATGAAGGCCGGCCTTGGAGCTGCCGCCGTGGCACTCGGTCCCGTCAAGGTGGGCGCCGTGGTCTCGGTCAACGCCTGCGGCAACGTTGTCGACCCCTTCACCGGCGAGTGGGTTGCCGGTATGCGCGCCGCAGCCGATAGCGACCAGATCGTCGACATGGAACTCGCAGCCTTTGCCGCCGCCGGATCCATGCAGATGCCGCTCGACCGCACCAACACCACCATCAGCTGCATCGTCACCAACGTGGAACTCACTAAGGCACAAGCCACCAAGGTCTCCCAGATGGCCGCAGACGCCTACGCACACGCCATCCGCCCCACGCACACCACCAACGACGGCGACACCATCTACACCCTCGCCAGCGGCAAACTGGGCGCCCAGGCAAGCGCCGCCGTTCCCCTAGACCTGCTGGGCATGCTCGCCGTAAGGGCCCTGGAAACCGCCATCGTAAACGGAGCCAAAACCGCCAAAACCTCCCACGGCATCCCCGGCGCCGCGAAGTAGCCTAACCTGACCGGTTGCCCGGTGGGGCTTGGTTATGTTTGCTGCTCTACAGTCCTGGCTCGCACGAAGAGCACATTAAGTGCTCTTCGGCTCGTGCGGAACTCGCGACAAACATAACCAAGCCCCACCGGGCAACCTACCAACCAGATTCTTTTCAGCCCAGGCCCCTGTGTACCGCGCGTCGAAGATCTTCAAATTCAAATAAACTGACAATCGATTCTTATAGCAGAGGCCCCTTGGCCTTTAGTTTGATACAAGTTCCGCACGAGCCGGAAAGCACTTAATGTGCTTTCCGTGCGAGCAGGACTGTTCGCAGTAGCAAACTAAGGGCCAAGGGGCCCAGTCAACCTATCAACAGCGATTACTCAGCAGCTAGTTGAATTTGAAGATCTTTGAGGCAAGACGGTATAGGCCGAGTGTGGTTTTGTCTCCGGCCCGTCCGCGCAGATTGGTGAAGAACCCGACCACGCCGTAGCGGGCACGACGATACATGCGCTCGTCATAGGCCTTCAAATCATTCCACAGCGTCTTTAGGCGCTCGTCGGCGCAATCTTCCTCGGAAAGCTTGGTAAGCACCGAGCAGATCGCCATCATCATGGTGAAGTAGCCCATCATGTACGAACGCAGGCGCGACGACCCAACATCGCTGTACAAGTGGTACGACTCCATCATGATACGCGTAACACGGAACTGCTGGTCCAGACGCTTGACCATCGTTGCCTCGTTGACGCTCTGGCCCTCGCGACCGATAAAGTAGCGGTAGAGGTCGATGTCGGCGTAGTACATGGTCTTGCAACGCGGCAGCGGCACGTAGGCGTAGATGTTGTCCACATAGAACGTGTGCGGCGGCATGGGAAGGTTGGACTCGCGCAGCACATCCGTGCGATAGCACAGGCTGTGCATGAGAAGGTTCTGGTCCAGGCGGAAATGACCGATCTGATCCCAGGAAAAGATCTTTTTGCGCGGCAGGGCAAATTTGTAGCCAATAGCGGTATGCGTGCCCTCGTAAACCTTCTCGTACACGTAGTTCG
>CATVQO010000105.1 GCA_958346165.1 uncultured Collinsella sp.
ATTGAGAGGCAAGGCCCTGCGCCCGGCCCCTCGGTCCCCGCTTACGAGAGCGACGTTCTCAGCAACTCGTTGAAGAGCTTCGGGTTGCCCTTGCCGCGGCTCGCCTTCATGCACTGGCCCACCAAAAAGCCGATGACCTTCTGGTTGCCGTCACGATACTGCTGCGCCTGATCGGCACAGTTTGCCAGCACCTCATCCACAATCGGCTGCAGCGCGCCGGCATCACTCACCTGACGCATGCCACGCTCGTCGACGATCTTGTTGGGGTCGTCGCCGGTCTGGGCCATGGCCTCAAAGACCTCGTGCGCCTGGTTGGAGCTGATGGCATCGGTCGCTAGCAGCTTGGCAAGCGCCGCCACCTGAGCCGGCGCGATGCCGGACTCGGCCAGCGAGACGCCGGCGCCCTTAAGGTAGGCGATCATCTCGTTGACCAGCAGGTTTGCGACCGTCTGGGCCTCCTTGCCGGCCATACCGGCAGCGGCGGCCTCAAAGAAGTCGGCAAACTCGGGGTCGCCGGCGATCTGCTCGGCATCGGCCGCCTTAATGCCAAAGTCGGCCTCAAAGCGGGCGCGCTTGGCATCGGGTAGCTCGGGGATCTCGCCACGGCAACGGTCGATAAACTCATCGTCCAGATCAAACGGCGCCAGATCGGGGTCGGGGAACAGGCGATAGTCGTCGGCCGTCTCCTTCACACGCATGACCACGGTGTGCTTGCGGCTGGGCTCCCAGTGACGGGTCTCCTGGTAGATAATGCCGCCCTCCTCGAGCACCTCGGCCTGGCGGCAAATCTCGTATGCAAGTCCGTCATGCAGGCTCTTAAACGAGTTGAGGTTCTTGAGCTCGGTCTTGGTGCCCAGCTTGGTCTCGCCGCGGCGGCGCAGCGACACGTTGCCGTCGCAGCGCATGGAACCCTTCTCCATGGAGCAGTCCGAAATGCCCAGCGTCACAAAGATGCGACGGAGCTTCTCCATAAACAGGCGCGCCTCCTCGGGCGTGCGCAGGTCGGGCTCGGTGACGAGCTCAATCAAAGGCGTGCCGCAGCGGTTGTAGTCGACGAGCGACTCGGCCGCGGCGGTAATGCGGCCCTCGGCACCGCCCACGTGCACCATCTTGGCGGCGTCCTCCTCCATGTGGATGCGCAGAATGCGAATGGGCACCGTATAGGAACCGTCCTCGCGACGCTCGGGCATCTGCAGGTTGGACGCATCGTAGCTGGCCAGGTGACCGGCGCGCTGGTTACCCTCGCGCATGGTCGACGTCATAGACGTGGACAGGCCCTCGGCGTTGGCCGAAGCGCTCGCCAGGCTCTGGGCCTCGGCCTCGCCAAACGCGCAGTCGGGGCGCTCGGCGGCACCGCGACCGGTCACGTCCAGGTCCAGGTGACCGTACATGGCAAAGGCGACCGGACCCTGCGTAGTCTGGAAGTTCTTGGCCATATCGGGATAGAAGTAGTGCTTGCGGTAGAACATCGAGTGGCGCTGAATCTCGCAGTTGGTAGCGAGACCGGCCTTGACGATGCTCTCGATGGCGCGCTTGTTGGGCACCGGCAGGGCGCCGGGCAGGCCCAGGCATACCGGGCACACGTTGGCGTTGGGCTCGTCATCGTGGCTGAGCTTGCAGTTGCAGAACATCTTGGTATCGAGTGCGGTGAGCTCGGTATGGATCTCCAGGCCGATCACGGCCTCCCAATCCTGCAGGACCTCGGAAAGCTCCTTCATTACAGCTCGCCTCCCTTCCCGGCAAAATCGGGCGCGACGGAAAGCGCGGGCGCACCCGTAGCGCCATCGGCAAAGCCGCGCTCCAGGGCGCGGGCAAACATAAGCAGCTGACGGTCCTTAAAGGCCGGACCCACCAGCTGGGCAGAAACGGGCAGCTTGCTGTCCTCGCCCAGGCCCAGCGGCACCGAGATACCGCCGTTGCCGCAAATGTTGAGCGAGATGGTGTACAGGTCGGAGAGGTACATCTGCGTGGGGTCGCTGATCTCGCCAAACTTAAAGGCTGTGCGCGGCGAGGCGGGCATGAGGATGGTGTCCACCTTGGCATACGCGGCGTCGTAGTCCTGCGTGATGAGCGTGCGGGCCTTTTGCGCTGCGTAGTAGTACTTGTCGTACACGCCCGAGCTCAGCAGGTAGGCGCCGAGCATCTGACGGCGTTTGGCCTCGGCGCCAAAGCCGTGGGCGCGCGACAGCGAGCTCTGGTCGGACAGGTTGGCGCAGCCCTCCTCCTGGTAGCCGTAGCGAATGCCGTCGAAGCGGGCCAGGTTGGAGAACGCCTCGGCCGGGCCGATGACGTAGTAGGCGGCGATGGCGGCGTCCAGGTGCGGCAGGTCGACCTCGACCAGCTCGGCACCCTGGTTCTGCAGCTCCTGGGCGGCGCGCTGAACAGCGGCCTTGACCTCGGGCGTCAGGCCCTCGGCCTCCATAAACGCGGGGATGATGCCTACGCGCTTGCCCTCGATGCTGTCGTTGAGATGCTCGGTAAAGTCGACGGCGCAGTCCTGGCTGGTGCAGTCGTACGGATCGTGGCCCGCACCGGTAAGCGCGTTCATGGCCAGCGCGACATCCTCGACCGTGCGGCCAAAGGGGCCCACCTGGTCGAGCGACGAGCCAAAGGCAACCACGCCGTAACGGCTCACGGCACCATACGTGGGCTTAAAGCCCACCACGCCGCACAGCGACGCCGGCTGGCGAATGGAGCCGCCGGTGTCCGAGCCCAGCGAGAGCGCGACCTCGCCCGCGGCGACGGCGGCAGCGGAACCGCCCGAAGAGCCGCCGGGCACGCGCTCGGTATCCCAGGGGTTGTTGGTGCGGTGGAACGCCGAGCTCTCGGTGGAGCTGCCAAAGGCAAACTCGTCCATGTTGGCCTTGCCCATGGGCAGGCAGCCAGCATCGAGCATGCGCTGGACGCAAGTAGCGGTGTAGACGCTCTGGTAGTTCTCGAGCATGCGGGAAGCACAGGTGGTGCGCGTGCCCACGAGGTTCATGTTGTCCTTGATGGCCAGCGGCACGCCCGCGAGCGGGGGCAGCGGCTTGCCTGCGGCACGGTCAGCATCCACGCGCGCAGCGGCCTCGAGCGCAAGCTCGGGCGCCACCTGCAGGAATGCCTGGACCCCGCCCTCGCGCGCCTCGATGGCGGCAAGGGAGGCCTGGGCCACCTCGGTGGCGGTATAGTCGCCGGCGGCAACGCCTGCGGCGATCTGGGCGGCGGTAAGGGAATCGAAGCTCTGCGCCATTACTCGCTCTCCCCCTCTCCCAAAATGGACGGCACGCGGAAGTAGCGGTCGCGCGCGCTGCCGGCGTTTTCGAGCGCAACGTCGAGCGGCAGGTCGCGCTCGGGCTCGCGCAGGTCATCGCCCATCACGTTGGACAGGCTTCCGATGGGATGGAACGTGGGCTCCACGTCGGGCAAGTCATATTGCAAGACGGGCTCGAGCATCTGGACGGCGTCGTTCAGGTAGGACGTCATCTGGGTGAGCTCGTCATCGGTCAGTGCGATCTTTGCGTACTCGGCGATGCCGCGCACGTCTTTCTCGCTGAGTGCCATAGGCGCTCCCTTCCGCATAACAGATAAACCGCTCTAGTATACAAGGCAACGCCGCTTGGAGCAGGCGCTTTACCTAAATGCAGCGAAAACGTAACGAGGGCGGCGGACTGGTAGGCGGCGGGCTGGCGATTCTGCAGCGAAACCGCACCGTCCACAGCGAAAACCGCGTCGCCCATAGCGAAAACCGTCGCGTCCACAACGAAAACCATCACAACATTCGATGTTTTTCGCCAAAATCGCGATTTTCATCGAATGTTGTGATGGTTTGGAAGTCCCGACCACCACAAAGGTGCCTGTCCCCTTTGTGGTGGTTCTGGAGAATGTCTTATGCCGAGGCCTTGGCCTTGCGGCGCTTGCGGGCCGCGTGGATCACGATGTCCAGCAGCAACAGCACAATGGCTACGACCACGATGAGCACGGCAAACTCGCGCTTGCCCCAGTGGCGGCCGGCCAGCGACTTTTGCTTGTCGACGTCCTTCTTGCTGTACTTGGTGCGCACGCAATGCACCAGCAGGCGATGGTCGTTCACGCCGTAGGGCGTGCAGGTGACGAGCGTCACCTTGTCGGCGCCCGGCTCGATGGTCAGCGACTCCATCTCCTCGGGCAGCACCACCTCGGAGTCCACCATCTTGTAGGCGAGCGTCTTGTTCATGGTGTGCAGCAGCACCAGGTCGCCGGGCTCCAGCGAGTGGATGTCGTCGAACATGCTCAGGTTGCGCATGCCCGAGTGAGCGGTCAGCACGCAATGCGTCGAGGTGCCGCCCACCGGCAGGCTCGTGCCCTCCAGGTGGCCGACGCCCGCCATAAGGACCTCTTCGCTCGTGCCGTGGTAGATGGGCATGCTCACGTCGATGGAGGGGATCTCGACCCAGCTCATCATGGGGTCGCGGTCAAAGATGAGCTGCTGGGCGTAGGGCTCGATCTGGTCGGCGGGAAGCTCGGTGGCCTCGCCCGCCAGCTGCTCGTTAAAGGAGCGCGCCTGGAGCAGGATGCGCTCTCGCTCCTCGGCAGACAGCGCGTCCACGGTGCTGGACACGGTGCTGATCTGGTTGAACACGCCCGAGGCCTCGAGCCGGTCCAAGATCCACGGCCAGGTCATAAGACCCACGCCAATAAGGATGATGACGATGGTGATGAGCCGATCAGCCCAGCGCGGCAGTCGCTTGCGACGGCGCTTAGGCTTTGGTTGAGGTTTGGGCTGAGGGCTTGAGCCGCCGTTGTCCGCGGCGTTATTGCTCTTCATATGTTTGGCGCCCTGCACCATCGCCGGTCACTCCTCTACAACTCAGGTTGTCTAAACAAATAATAGCCGATTAGCGAGCTTCCACGCCGGACAACGCAGCCTAGCAGCATTGCGCAGTGCGAGTATGGGCCCGCATTTGAGTTTTCAAAATGTCCCGAATCGGCTGAGCGATTCGGGATACAATGTCAATAGAAAACGACGCACCCCGCGTAAGTGTACGAGAGCGCGGGCGGCCTAGTTTTCAGCTTTTGTTAAATGCCCGGGATCCGACCCCCGGGCATTCTTATTTGCGCTTTCGACGCAAATGCCGTCCACCGTCCGCACCGCACGTGCGCCTACGGACCTTAAACCGAACTTCATACGAGTCAAGAAACGCGATGACGAACGAGCCCACCGCCGCGAGGGCGGCGAGCGCGTTAAGGAATTTCAGCATATGGTGACCTCCGATCGAGTCGTCGGCCGCCCGCGCACGGGATGCGTCGCAAGGGTATTTTACTGCGAGTGTATGCACCCACGCCTGGTAAACGCGATTTTGACAAACATCTGTTCGATAGTTACACACACTATTCCTCGTCCGGCGGAGCCTGGCCGCATTGTCCGGGTTTGCCCGACGTGTTTGCGTTTTCAAAATGTCCCGAATCGGCGAAGCGATTCGGGATACAATAGCTACAGGAAACGACGCACCCCGCGTAAGTGTTCGAAAGCGCGGGCGGCCTAGTTTTCTGGTTTTGTTAAATGCCCGGGCTCCGAACCCCGGGCATTCTTATTTGCGCTTGTTGCGGCGCAAATGCCTTCTACCGTCCGCACCGCGCGTGCGCCTACGGACCTTAAACCGAACCTCATACGAGTCAAGAAACGCGATGACGAACGAGCCCACCGCCGCGAGGGCGGCGA
>CATVQO010000106.1 GCA_958346165.1 uncultured Collinsella sp.
GGGCCCCCGCGGGCGGGAATCTGGTCGTACACATTTCCTACACATATTTAAACTTAGCTTACGTTTGCCGGCCGTTCTCCACCACTCACCGAGGGTCTCTTTATAGTGAAGCGTCATATGGCTAAAGCTGATAGGCTCCCTTAGCCAAGGCACAGCCGGCATCGAGCAACTCATCGCGCTCCTCTACCGAGAACCCCTCGGCGTATACGCGAACCACCGGTTCGGTCCCGCTGGGGCGGATCAGCAGCCAGGTGTCATCCTCGAATGCCAAACGTAAACCATCCATATGGCTTACAGTCTGCGGCGCCTTGCCGCAAATCGATTTGGGATTCATGCCAGGAAGCAGCGTTCGCAGCGATTCGGCGTCTTCGGCCTCAAGGCGCAAATCGCGACGCCCATAGCTCGTCTTACCAAAACTGGCCTCGAGCTGATCGACCAAAACGCCCAAGGGCGCACCCGTCTTTGCCATAAGTTCACACAAAATCAGACAAGCAAGGATTCCATCACGCTCGGGCATATGTGCGGCGATGCCGATACCGCCGGCCTCCTCACCTCCCATGAGGACGCCGCCTTTCTTCATCTCTGCAGCTATATATTTGAAACCGACCGGCTTAACGGTCACGCGACAGCCAAGCGCCTCGGCAATGCGGCGCACGAGCGTCGAGCACGAGAGATTGACGACGACACGCCCCTTCAAATTGCGAAATTGAACGAGGTCGCCCAAAACAAGCGCCATGATTTGATGCGGATGTATATATCTACCGCGTTCGTCGACCGCGCCGATACGATCGGCATCGCCGTCGGTCACCAGGCCCGCGCACGCCCCGTCCTCGACAACCGCACGCTCGCAAGCGTCCACCCATGGCTCAACAGGGTCGGGGCAAATGTCCTCTTGATCGGACGACTCTCCGGCATGAATCTCGTGCACCTCGACGCCTAGCTCCCGCAGCAGGTCGGCAAGATATCCCTGGGCCGCGCCGCCCATGGGGTCAACTACCACACGCAGGTGAGCGGCTCGAATGGCCTCGGCATCGACAAACGATGCCACCGCCTGCATATAGTCAGGAATAATATCCGCGGTGCGATAGCTTTCCTCGATCCCCATCGGCTCGGGGGCCATGCTCTCTTCGAGCTCTTCGATGACGTCCTGATTGGCCGTCGAGCCATCTCCCATGCGTAGTTTAAGGCACAGATACCCCTGAGGATGATGGGACCCCGTCACCATGAGCGCACCGCAGGCCTCGCCGTCATACGCCGCCGCCCACGTAAGGGCGGGGGTTGGGACGGGCCGAGATGCGAGCACTGCGTCCAATCCGTGAGCGGCAAGCACGCCTGCCGCAAGCTCAGCGAACTCGCGCGCCTGCGGCCGGGTGTCGAACCCTATATATACTGTTTTGCCGGGATTGATCTTTTGCCACAACTCGCCGACGGCATCGGCAATGCGGGCAACGTTGTCGGCGGTAAAGTCGTCGTCGACGCGGGCGCGCCAACCATCAGTTCCAAAATGAATTATCGCGCACACGCGCAGACACCTCACAGTGTTTGGATCATGGTACGCGTGAGGTATACCCGCAACACGCACTCGGCAACCTGCCGGCACCAGCATTCACCATTTGGGCAAATGCTGCCGAGGACATGCGAGCAATAAAAAAACCGCCCCGTATGGAGCGGTTTTACCCTTTATATATCGAGCGCCTCGGCCATCGCTGCCGTAGTGATTGCCGTGGTTCCACAGCAACTGCCCACCATTGCGGCACCGGCATGTCTCCATTCGATGCATGCGCGCGCGAAAGCTTCGGGGTTCTCGTGCCATACGGGGCCATCCTGAGTCTGGACCGGATCGCCTACGTTGGGACGCACCGTGACGGGAGTAGTCGCCGATGCAACCATCCTGGGCACCGCCGCGTTCGCGGCCGCAAGCGAACAGCAATTAACACCAACCGAGTTTGCGCCGTGTTTTTCGGCGTACAAAACGGCTGCCTCGATGTTAAGGCCATCGTCCAACAGGTCGCCTTTTTCGTCAACGACAAAACTCACCAGAACAGGCATGCCGTCGGCGGCATCTCGAGCGCCGGCAAGCATGGGCTGCAAATTACGGATAGACGTCACCGTCTCGATTAGCAGACCGTCAACGCCGGCATTGAGCAAGGCGTGCGCCTGTTCGCGCGCAATGCCTCGGATTTCACGATACTCGGCAGAGTCCTCGGCAAACCACTCAATACCGATCGGGCCCATCGAGCCCAGCAGCAGCTGAGGGTGCGCCTGGCGAGCATCGTCGACGGCCCCGCGATTGACCTCCGCCACGGACGGCGCAATCTGGTCGTGCTTGAGGGCATAGCTTGATGCCTGAAAGGTGTTGGTAATGAGCACCTGCGCGCCAGCGGCGACATACAAGCGATGGATACGAGAAACGGTCTGTGGCTCTGCCAGATTCCAAAACGCCGGTGGAATGTCAGCGGCATCGTACTCACTCAACAGAACACTGCCCATGGGGCCCTGCGCCAACAAGGTCTCGCTCGACAAGCGGCGCGTAAGTTCCTCGGCACCAAAGCGGTTGTAATAACTCGTATCCATATATATCCCGCTATTCCTCGACGCTGATTCCCTGCTTTTCGAGATAGGCGAGCCAGCGGCTCATCGTGTCCTCGGATAGCGCATGCTCCATCATGCAGGCCTCGGAATCGGCTCGCTCAAATTCGACACCGAGCTCCTGAACCAAAAACGTGCGGATGAGGCGATGACGGTACCAGATAGCCGTGCCAACCTCGCGGCCGCGATCGGTCAGGATTACCTTGCCATAGTGCGATTGCTCGACAAGCTCGGATGCCTTGAGCGCCGAAACCGCTTTATTGACCGATGCCTTGGAGACGCCAAGGCGCTGCGCGATGTCGACCGATCGAACGCCGTTGGTTTCCCCCTCTTCGCTTTCAATGCGAACCATGCACTCCAAGTAGTCTTCGTTCGCCACCGTCAGATGTAGTTCGCGCGAGCTATTTGTCGTATCCATGATCTTCCGTCCCTTCTGCATTCAATGGCTGATTCTACCCCATCCAAGCGTCGCGGTATGCCGTGGCATACCGTGCTAGAGTTCTTGTTGCACACGACGACCAAGATTGGAGCGGTCTTTATGGAAAACAACACCACGAACCCCGACGTCCTTGAGCGCTTTTTGCGCTACGTCCAAATCAACACGCAATCCGAGGATGCAAACTGCGACCAGGTGCCTTCGAGCAACGTTCAGTTTGACCTTGCTAATGTGCTGGCCGAGGAGCTGCGCGAGCTCGGCGCGGCCGATGCCCATGTGACCGAGCATGCCTACGTCTGCGCGCATATTCCTGCGAGCGCGGGCGCGGAGGACAAGCCCGCCCTGGGTCTGATCGCACACCTCGACACCACCGAGGTTGCGCCGGGCGCCGGCGTGAAGCCGCACATTGTGCGCTACGAAGGCGGCGACCTGGTCTGCGGTACCGTTGACGGCAAGCCCGTGGCCATGAGCACCGCCAAGCTTCCCGCCCTGAACGACCTTGTGGGTGAGGACTTGGTCTGCAGTGACGGCACCACGCTGCTGGGCGCCGACGACAAGGCCGGTGTCGCCGAGATCATGGCGCTTGTCGCGCGCATCGCTCAGGACCCCTCGCTGCCCCACCCCGCACTCGGCATTTGTTTTTGCCCGGACGAAGAAATCGGTCACGGCGCCGAGCTGTTGGACATCGAGGCCTTTGGCTGCAAGTACGCCTACACGGTCGACGGCGGTCCCATTGGCGAGCTGGAGTGGGAGTGCTTTAACGCCGCCGAGGCAACCGTTCACTTTGAGGGCCAGTCCATCCATCCCGGTGACGCCAAGGGCCGCATGGTCAACGCGGGCAATCTGTTCTGCGACTTTAACGCGCTGCTCCCTTATGCGCAGCGCCCGGAATACACCGAGGGCTACGAGGGCTTCTATCATCTTGAGGGCGTGTCTGCAACCGTCGACCACGCTACGGCGCGCTATATCGTTCGCGACCACGACGCGGCAAAGTTCCAGCAGAAGCTCGCGCTGATTGATTCCGCCGCAGCCCTGCTCAACCAGCGCCTGGGCGATGAACGCGTGACGGTCGAGATCAAGCAGCAGTACCGCAACATGGCCGAGATCGTGCGTGACTACCCCGAGCTTATCGATGTCGCCAAGGAAGCCTACCTTGCCTGCGGCATTGAGCCCCAGGTACTGCCGATTCGCGGTGGTACCGACGGTGCGCAGCTGTCGTTCCGCGGCCTGCCCTGTCCCAACCTTTCCACGGGCGGCTACTGCTACCACGGCGTTAACGAGTTTGTCCCGGTCAGCTCGCTCGCCAAGATGACCGACGTCCTCCAGGAACTCGTCGCCCGCTTCGCATAAGCCTGGCTGCACAATCCCAAAAGACGAATCGCCCCGTCCTCACCAGAGAACGGGGCGATTATTTTTGGTGCACTGAGGACAGGTAGATGTGCACCAGCCTCTTGGCGTAAGAAGTGTCCCAAACTGCCGGCACATAAGGAACGTCCCCAAGTGCCAAGTGTCAAGTGCCGCAAGAGTGTCCCCTTTGACTAGTCGTTTAAGAACGTCCCCGATGACTACCACTACACAGCATCGCAGGTTGAGCCAACGTCAGCGAGCGCCGCCCAAGGCGGACAAGTTGGCATGAAAAAGGCAGGGCATTGACCTTCTGGTCATGCCCTGCCTTTTGAATGACAAATTGTCGTCTTGGGTGGCGCGCAGCGTCGGCCGGTCCGCCGTTCGGTAGAACGGCGGAACTAGTAGGAGTAGCCGTTGCCGTCGCCGGTGGGCTCTTCGTAGTAGCCCGAATCGCTCGAATCGCTTGTGTCATCGGAATCGTCAGAGCTAACCGATGAGGTTGCGGTGCCGTTGGCGTAATCATCGGACGTGTTGTTGTTCAGGTCGCCGATCGTAGAGCTGGAGCCATCGGACTGGCCCATGGTATTGGGGCCCTTGGGATCCTTACCAGCGTCGACGCGCTCCATCATTTCCTTAAGCTCGTCCTCGTAGACAAAGACGTAGCTCACGCCATCAATCATGGTGCTGGCATCGGCATACGAAGGCAAGTTGGCCGAATAGATGCCGTCAACATCCATGCCGCGCATGGCATTGACCGTAGAGACGATGTCCTGAACGCTCATATCGGTCACGAGCATGTCGGACAGCGAATTGACGAGGTCGAAGACCTTGGTGGCATCGAAGTTGTTGAGGATCTGGTTGGCGAGGGCGCCGAGCACCTGACGCTGGTGGCGCATGCGTGTGTAGTCGCCATCGGCATAGATGTAGCGGCAACGGGCATAGGTAAGGGCGGTCGCGCCATCCATGTGCTGCTGACCGGCGGTGATCTTAATGTCGAGATGCTCGGGGTCGTCGACATCGTCGGTTGCGTTAATGTCGATGCCGCCGACCGAATCGATGAGCGACTGCATGCCGTCGAAGCTGACCTCGGCATAGTGGGAAATCTGGACACCGCACAGCTCGTTGACCGCCTGGACCATGGCTTCGGCGCCGCCGTAGGTATGGCAGGCGTTTATCTTCATGGTCGAGCCGTTGTAGACGACCTTGGTATCGCGCGGAATGGAGATGAGCGTCGCCTGTTTTTGCGTGGGGTCGATACGCGCCAGGATAATCGAGTCAGCGCGGTATGTATC
>CATVQO010000107.1 GCA_958346165.1 uncultured Collinsella sp.
CAAATGTGACAATCTAGGCAACAGTACTCATATTTGGCATTTTTTGCCCACTGCCCCTTGCGCGAAGGTCCGCAGCGGAAAGTATGGCCCGTTTCGATGCACAAAAATGGGATGAATCTTCCCTGGCAACCGCCCAGAAAGATCCACCCCAAAGCAAGCGCTCGCTAGAACGTTCCGCCGCCGCCTCCGCCGACGCCGCCGCCTCCGCCGCCCGAGAAGCCACCGCCTCCGCCACCGCTCGAGCTATCGGAACTCGAAGCCAGCTCGCGGATGGTCTCGTGGTACACGTCGTTGAACGAATCGAGCGGAGACTCGTTGCCGTAGTGATGGTAATACCACCAGTAGCAGGGGTAGTTGTCGTAGAAATCGTCGCTGTTGCGCAGGTCCGCAGGCACGGCCTCGGCCAGCTGTCGCAGCACTTCTTTCGAAACGCCCAGGGCAACGCCCATCACCAGCAGCTTGTTCCACAAGATCAGGTCGCCGGGGACGGCCTCCTTCAGTCGCGTAAAGTCCTCGAGCCAATGCTTGAGCGCCTTGCAGCGAGCCGCCACCTCGGCGCCCTCCGGCGTGTAACGGCGGAAGGTGCAGCTCAGGACAAAGCCCACAATCGTGACGGGGATCGAGATCATAGCGGCACCGACGTTGGCGTCCGCAAAGTCGGTATAGAACAGAGAGCCCAAAATGCCAAAGACAATGATGATGCCGAGAACCAAGCCGGCAACCAGGGCGACGGTGCCGTCCGAGGCGATAAGCTCGCGCGCCTCCAGCTTGCCCTTAACCGTGCTCTGATAGTCCTCGAGCTTGTCGCCAACAGATGTGGTGCGCTCGCTAGCGTACTCCTCCAGCTCGCTAAACGTGCGCGAACGGACTCCGTCCTTATCGGGCTTAACGCCAGCGAAGAAGACCTTGAGCACGTCGCGATCGATGCCGTCCTTCTTGGCAGCCTCCCAGGCCTCGTCGGTCACTGTGATGCGATACGTCTGCTCCTCTTTTTCGCGACGGAGCAGACCCTTCTTCTTGGTCTCGGTCGCTTCTTCCAGCTTGATCACGCGGTCGTCGGTCAGCTTCATCAGTGTGGCGATATATGCCTGATCGGGCACGTCGTTCCAGCTCATGAGAGCTGCAAGCACCGCGGGATGGTCGGCAGAGGGCACATCGCGGAAGTACTCGTCCTGAAAGAGCGGCTTGGGCTTGGGCCTGCGCAGCTTGAGCATCACGATCACACCGGTATAGGCAACCGCCACAACAACACACACCACGGCAATCGCGCTGGCAACCGCACGCGCGTGCTCACGGCGGGCGTTAGCTTCGTCTGCCCATTCCTTTTCTTCGCTCAGGATCGTTGACATGCGCTCTTCGCCCGAGGCGGCAAGCTGCGGTACCCAGTCACTGGGGAAGGCGATGCGTGCCTCAGCGAATTCGCCCTGATGCACGCAGGGAATGGTATAGGTGACCATGGGTTCGTCCGCATCGAGTGACACGTCGCCCGTCAGCGGGCCGTGGCCCCATGCGCGGAAGTTATCGCCCTTGACGGCCGTCGTCCCCGCGGCGGCGTTTGCGAAGTAGACTTCCATCTCGACATCGTCGGAGTCCGCAGACCAGCCGTCGCCCACAAACTTCCAGTAGAGCTCGGCGGTATCGGGCCAGTTCATAACCGCACCGGTCATGGTGTAGCTCACGTAAAAGATCGCGCTGTCGCCGCTCTCGTGAGGGCTGAATACCTTGATCTTTACGCCGCCGTCGGACTGTTCCACCGTATAGACGCCGTCGTCGCCTTTGTTTGCATAGTCGACCCTGTTAAACGCGGTGTCGTCTTCCTCGACGCTCAGCACATTGACGCCCGCCGCGCCTCCCTGCTGATTGGTGCCCGCATTGATCTCCCAAAACACGCCGTTGATGTCGTCATCGAAATCAAACTGGCGTCCCTCGACAACGGTTAGCGAGCCGTCGGCCTCGACCGTGGCACCGATATAGGTTTGGGTCATGGAGTAGCCGTCGGCGTGCGCGGCGGCAGGCAGCAACAACAACGCAAGCGCAACGAGTACGCAGACGGAAGCAAATCGCGCAAACAGGCGGCGCTGCCGGCTGACTTTGGCGGCGAGGGTGTTCATAGGCACATCCTTTATCTGTGGTATCAACAGCGTTATTGTCCCACGTTTGCGAGCGTACGACACGACCGTCTAGGTAAGCGGGGCGTCAATTGGGACAAAAGTCACGCCCGCGCCCGGCACCTGGGGACGTTCCTTATCTGCCGGCAATCTGGGACACTCCTTGGCATAGCCCGCTCCGGCAATAGACACCACTTCATAGCTCCGTCACAGGTGTAGCGGCTTTGTGTGGGCGCGGCGTGAGCCGATTAAGCCGGCGAGCGAGGGGCATAAAGCAGTTGAGCGAAAACGGTTTGCCCCTTTGCCGTTCGCTTGAGGATCATGTCCCCCTTTTCCGCGGAAACCCCGGCAGTTGCGAAGAGCTGCCGGGGTTTCTGTCGTTTGAGGGGTTGGCTGGCGGGCGCGATCGAGCTGTCGAGTCGGTGCCTCCCCCACCTCCCGCGCTATACTCGTCCGCATGGATATCAACGCACGCAACATAGCAACACACTCCGCGGATGCACCGGCAACGGCAGAGCCCACCCCCGTCGTGGGCCGTTTTGCCCCGTCACCCTCGGGCCGCATGCACCTGGGCAACGTATTCAGCTGCCTGTGCTCGTGGCTTTCGGCCCGCAGCCAGGGCGGCAGCATCGTGTTGCGCATCGAGGACCTAGACGATCGCTGCAAGCGCCCGGAACTTGCCGCTCAACTGATTGACGACCTGGCCTGGCTAGGGCTTGAGTGGGACGAAGGCCCCTACTACCAGCACGATCGCCTTGACCTGTACGAGAGCGCCTTGCACCAGCTGCAAGACGCCGGCCTCACCTATCCCTGCTTTTGCACGCGCGCCGAGCTCCACGCCGCGAGCGCGCCGCATGCCAGCGACGGCACGCCCATCTACCGCGGCGCCTGCAGAGGCCTTTCTGCCGAGGAGGTTACCCGTCGCAGCATCCTGCGCGCTCCGGCCACGCGCCTGCGCGTGCCTGCCGTCGACGACCTCGCAGACGATGTGATCGAATTCGTGGACCGCACGTATGGTGCCCAATGTGAGGCGCTCGCCACCGAGTGCGGCGACTTTTTGGTGCGCCGCAGCGATGGTGTTTTTGCCTATCAGCTGGCCGTGGTGGTCGACGACGCTGCCATGGGCGTCACCGAGGTCGTGCGCGGATGCGATCTGCTGGGCTCCACGCCCCGCCAAATCTACCTGCAGCATCTGCTGGGACTGCCCACACCGCGCTACGCACATATTCCGCTGCTCATGTCACCGGACGGCCGCCGCCTATCCAAGCGAGACCGCGATCTGGACCTGGGCGAGCTACGCGCACGCTTTGGCACGCCCGGGGCGCTGCTGGGATGGCTCGCCGGGCAAACAGGCATCGCGCCAGACACCACGCCGCGCTCTGCCGAACAGCTGGTCGAGCACTTTAGCTGGGACGTTATCCGCGCGCACCGGGAGAACATCGCCATAACGGCCGAGTAGCCAAATACGCCCCGCCCCTACGCAACATCCCAAGGCTGGAGCTCGTCGCCCAGGCGAACGATGCAGTCATAGAGCACGGTATGGCGCTCGGCCGGGTTGGCATCCCGATGGAAATGGCCGTAGTACCAGCGCTTGTAGTCCAAGCGATCTTCCAGCTCATCGAAAAACGCCGTAAGTCGATCAACACCGGGACAATCCCAGCCGGACGCTGGATAAAGCGTGGACGAAAGCATGCGCGTAGAGCAGGTGTGAGTGATCACGTAGTCGACCGTCCAGCCCACGCTGTCGAGCTTTGCCCGCGCCTCCTCAAAGTTGCGCTCGTCCGGCAGCTCCTGCGGCCACCAGCTGGAATACGGAATGCGGTATTCCTTGTCCACGCTCGTGGCGCCGCCCATGGTAAAGACCGTTGAGCCGTCGAGCTCAAAAACCTCGCCGCGCGTCAGGCGCCGTATGGGCGAGGTATCCGACAGGCGCTGCGTCAGCCCACCGTGCCACAACTCCATGGGGCGTTCCGCCCAGTGATCGAAACGCTCGTGGTTGCCGTCGACAAACAGCACGGTGTAGGGGCGCGACTCCAGCCAAGCAATATCGGCACATTCCTCGGTAGAAAAGTCCCAGGGAAAGCCAAAGTCGCCCGCGATGATGAGATAGTCGTCGCTCGTCAGACTATCCCCAAGGTCCCAGTCGCGCAGCTTTTGCATGTCGACGCCGCCGTGAATATCGCCCGTCACATAGACCGTCATCGGATCACCACTTCCCTGTAAGTCGCTAGCCCGCATTCTGCACGATCACTAAGCCAACCGTTCCAGCCCTTCCATCCTTTGGGACCTACCCCTCGTTCTTCCATCCAAACGGGTCAAGCACCCAAAAAATCAGATCGAGCACGCCGCCGGTCATCATGGCGCCGGCAAGGGCCATGCAAACGTGCAGGGAACTGGCACTTCGGAGCACGTCGAATGGCCCCAGAACAGCCAGCAGCGCGACCGCTGCGCCGGCTACGCACAGCGCGAGGCACGGCCCCGCGTCCTTAACGCACTTCTTTGCGAGATGCTTTGCGTTGTCACTCATCGGTATCGAACTCCTTAGAGGGTCGTTGTTCAGACGCATGCCGCCGCGGCAGAGCGGGGCGGCAGGGTAAGTGTCACATGCCGTGCGGACATCAATGGAGAAACCGCCTGCTCGACCAACCTTTGACGCCGTTTTGCACCGACACCACGTCCCCCGCTATCGAGGCCTAATACTTTTCCCGAGAAGTGAACGGCTGTTTTTGAACCCCTGAAACATCCGCATTTTTCGGCGGCAAAATCGCAGGATTTCAGCGCCGAAACCGCAGGAAGCGGTACCTTTAAAGTGTCGATGCTTCGGGGGTCCGTTTTAGCTCGTTCACTTCTCGGGAAAAGTATTAGGCCTCGCTGCTAGCTATCCAGAAAGGCATCTCTCCCTTCCCCACCGCCACCCAAAAAATCATCCAACATTAATCTTGGCTCAAGAATCGCTTAATCTATAACCTGCACTATAGAGTTCGACCAAGGGCGGGGCGGCGCCGCGCAACGCAGGCCGCCGAACGCAACGCTCGCGCCCGGGCAGATCGCCCGGCGTCGCGCCCATCGAACGAAAGGACAGGTCATGGACGACCTCGAAAAAGTTGAAACCATCCGCACCAAGTGC
The DNA here is from genome assembly GCA_958346165.1 of uncultured Collinsella sp. The sequence continues at coordinate 5,236 of CATVQO010000107.1, forward strand.
AACGTGAGCTACACCGATGCCAAGGCCGCGCTCGACGCTGCCGACGGCAACGTTTTGGATGCCATCATTTGGCTCGAGTCGCAGGGCAAGACGCAGACCACGTCGGCGCATGCCGCCACCGAGTCCGAGCCGGTCGATGAACCCTCGGCCGAGATGGTCGCCGCGCAGGCCGCCTACGAGAAGTCGAGCGAAAAGACCGACTTCTCCAAGAAGATGGACAGCGTGTGGGAGTACCTCAAAAAGCTCTTCCGCCTGAGTCTGGACACCAAGTTTATCGCCACGCGGCGCGATGCGATCATCCTCAACATTCCCATCCTGATCCCCATCGTCGCGCTGTTTGCCTGGGGCGCCACGATATGGCTGATGCTG
>CATVQO010000108.1 GCA_958346165.1 uncultured Collinsella sp.
GGGGCTGGCGGGCGACGCCGTCGCCGTCGGTCACGCCCTGGAGCGTCTCGTTGCCATCTGCGAACACACCGCCGTTGGCGACGTAGAGAACATCCTTCTCATTGTTAGCAAGCTCTGCCCACTGAGCGAAGAACGTAACGTGCTGACCGCCACCCGGGATGGGCTTGGTGAAGTCGACAGGCTCGGTGCCAGCAGCATCGTAAGTCCAACCAGTAAAGGTGTAGCCCTCGCGGGTCGGGGCCAGGGGCTGGCGGGCGACGCCGTCGCTGTCAGTGACACCCTCCATGGTCTCATTGCCATCGGCAAAAGCGCCACCATTGGCAACATAGAGAACCGTCTTCTCGTTGTTCTGCTTCCACTGAGCATAAACAGTCGCGTGACCGCTGCCCGCAACGATAGCCTTCGTGAAGTCGACGGGGTCATTTCCGTCGCGATCGTACGACCAACCAAGGAAGTCATAGCCCTCGCGGGTCGGCTGAAGCGGCAGGCGTGCGATACCGTCGGTATCGGTTACGCCCCGCATAGTATCGTTACCGTCGAAGAACGTACCGCCGTTGGCAACGTAAAGGATATCGACAGTCTTGTCCTGCTTCGCGGGCGTCCAAGCGGCGAAAAGGGTCACATTCTTGCCGCCACCGACAATCGGCTGGTTGAAGTCAACCGGGTCGGTTCCATCGCTGTGATAATACCAACCGGCAAACACATAGCCGTCACGCGTGGGGGCAAGCGGCTGGCGAGCAATACCATTGCTGTCAGTCTGGCCCTGCATAACATTGTTGCCGTCGGCGAACTGACCGCCATTGGCAGCGTAGGTCACATTAAGCGCCTTCGAGGGAGCCTCAGTCCACTTAGCGAACAGGACATAGTTGCTGGCGCCGCCCAGAAGAGGCTGAGAAAAATCTACAGCCTGAGTGCAAGCGCTGTCATAATACCAGCCGCTAAACACATAGCCATCACGCACGGGAGACTTCGGCATAGGGCATACGCCCTCATCATTGGTTTCGGCGCCGAACGTAATTTCTCCGCCCTCGAAAGCGCCGCCACCATCATTTGCCGCTACAAACATAACGGTCTTTTTACCAGCAGAGGCTGCAGCAGTAGCCCCCTCGTTTGTACCCCGGGCAGTCTCCGCCGCGATAGCAGCAACCGGCGTGGAGCTGAGCACCATACTCAAGCTCAGACCGGCTGTGATAGCAGCGTTAAGCTTCCTATTCATGTGGTCGTCCTTTCCCGACTTGCTTCTTCGCGACCACTTCGCAGAAGAAGACATTTGAATTGCATCATCTATTCAAGCCGAAATAAAACTCAAAAGGTTGCGCAACCAAGCTATATCTAAGGTTTGAGACTTTTTTGCAAAAAAGTTTGCAAAAAGCTATTGCACCACCCGTACGCTGGGACAAAGGTCTGCCAGTGGGCACTCGTCGCACTTGGGTTTGCGGGCGTCGCAGATCTCGCGACCGAAGGTGATCCACTGGTGATTGACCGACTCCCAATACTCATGCGGCAAGATCTTGAGCAGATCTTGCTCGGTCTTGAGCGGCTCTTTGGCGTGCGTCTTGGGACTCAGCATCAGGCGGTGCGCGATGCGGTTGACGTGCGTATCCACCGCGATGCCTTCCACGATGCCGTACCCCACGTTGAGCACGATGTTCGCCGTCTTGCGCCCCACGCCCGGCAGCTTTACAAGCTCCTTCATGTCGGCCGGTACCTCGCCGCCGTAGTCGGCAACGATCATCTGCGCGGCCTCCACGGCATGCTTGGCCTTACTCTTATAAAAGCCGAGTGACTTAATGGTGTCCGCCACATCGGCCACACTCGCCCCCGCCATGGCCTCGGGTGTGGGCCACTGGGCAAACAGCTTCGGCGTCACCTTGTTGACCTGCGCGTCGGTCGTCTGCGCCGAGAGCAGCACCGCGATGAGCAGCCTAAAGGGGTTCTCGTGATCCAAGAAGCACTCGACCGGGCCATAGCGACGGTTGAGACGCTCGCACACCTCGATGGCGCGCTCGCGTTTGGCGGCATTGGTCTCGCGTGGCATAACGACTCCTCGGCTCGGCAGAAACATAACTTCACGGAAACGATTGTCCCACGTACGGGGGCCTTAAGCCTCCAAAAATGCACCGGTCTGGCGGCTCCATAGGCTTGCGTATTCGCCGCCCGCCTCGACGAGCTGCGCATGCGTGCCGTCCTCGACAATCTCGCCGTCTGCAAGCACCACGATGCGGTCGAGCGCCGCCACGGTGGACAGGCGATGCGCCACCACAATGGAGGTGCGTCCGCGCATCAGGTTCTCGAGAGCCTCCTGCACCAGCGCCTCGGACTCACTGTCCAGGGCAGACGTCGCCTCGTCGAGCACCAGAATCGGCGCGTCAGTGAGAATGGCACGGGCGATGGCCACGCGCTGGCGTTGGCCGCCCGAAAGCTTAACGCCGCGCTCGCCCACCATGGTGTCAAAGCCACGGGACAAGCGGTCGATAAACTCAGTCGCGTTGGCCAGGCGCGCAGCCTCGCGAATCTGTTCGTCGGTGGCGTCAGGGCGGCCGTAGGCGATATTCTCGCGAATGGAGCGGTGGAACAGTAGCGCCTCCTGCGGCACGTAGGCAACCTGGCGGCGCAGGCTCTGCTGCGTGCAGCGCGTGACATCCTGGCCGTCCACGAGCACGCGGCCGCCCTGCACGTCGTCCAGGCGCAGCAACAGCTTGGTGAGCGTCGTCTTGCCCGAGCCCGATTTGCCCACCAGACCCACGCGCTGGCCCGCCGCCACATGGAGCGTCAGGTCGTTGAACACGCTCTCGCCCGCCGCGGCGTCACGGTATGCAAAGCTCAAGTGCTCAAAATTAATCGCACCTTCGGTCACTTTAAGCTCGGGGGCGTTCTCGTCGTCCGCCACCAGACGCGGCTCGTCCAGGACGCGCGTCATCTCGGCCGCATCGCCGAGCGCGCGGTTGATGCGCTGCATCATGGAGCTCACGTAGTTCAGACGCATAGTGAGGTTGTACGTATAGGTAAAGATCATGACGAGCGCGCCGGCAGAGATGCCAAACCACGCGTTGCCGCCCGCGACGAACACGCTCACCACGGCCATGGTGATGACGATAAGGCCCGAGGTCGTAAAGTTGCGCTGCATCATGGCGTGCATCGAGACCGTCTCGGCGTCGCGCGCGGCGCGGTCGGCAGCATCGAACAGGTCGCGCTCAAAGTCCTCGCGCCCACAGGTCTTGACGGCCAGGATATTCGTGACCGCGTCGGACAGCACGCCCGACAATTTGTTCTGCGCGGCGGACGTCGCGGCCGAAAGCGGCATGATGCGCTTGTACATAAGCCAGACAAACGCGATGTAGACGACCATAATGCCCACCAGGATCACGGTAAACGTCGGCACCACCGGAGCGAGCGCCGCCACCGTGCAGACAACCGAGGTGATGGTGGGAATGAGCGAATACACCGTCACGTCTACCAGCCCCGTATAGCCGCTCATAAAACGACTCGTCTGGCTCACGAGCGATCCGCCAAAGCGGCTGGTGTGAAATGTCATGGATTGATTGGAGAGCGTGTCGAAGCACAGGCGCGCCAGGTGATAGTTGCCCGCAATCTCGAGCTTGTAGACGGTGTAGTCCTGCAGCTTGGAGAGTATTTGGCCTACCAGGTTAACGAGCACCAGCGCCAGAATGTAAGGGCCAAAGGCCTCAAACACCTGGCCACCCGCCACGGGGCCGGCCTGAACGCGGTCGACGATAAGGGCCATCACATAGGTGTTGGCAAACGTGAGCAAAAAGATGTAGCCCGCCGACGAGAACACCGAGAGAAAGACGATCAGCGGCTGCGTGCGCGTGACATCCCAAAAACGCTTTAGAGTGCGACGCACGGTGGAGCGTTTGAGCGGACTGGTGCTTCTCTGAGACATGGGCTTCCTTTCGCGTCTGATAGGGCGAAACGCCATTGTTGCACACTAAAGCGCACTTCAGGCAAGCGCGATGTGAAAGGCAGCGGGGTGCCCGCGTTTGCGCCGGTGCCCCGCTGCCTTGTTGCAATTAGTCCTCGTCTTCTTGGTCTGTGGAAAGGCCCGCGGGCGTGAGTCCCAAGATCTCATCGGCTTGGTCGGCGTCTTCCAGCGCGTCGATATCCTTGAGTTTGCGCTCCATGACGTTGGTGCGCGTGGTGATAATGCCCTCGACCGTTTTACCCGCGGTCTCGATCTGCTGCTGGGCGCGGCGCAGCGCCTTTTGATAGCGCGGCAGCTCGGCCTTGACGGCGGAGAGCACTCGCAGTACATCGTCGGTGCGTTTTTGCAGCCTAAACGTCTGGTAGCTCATCTGCAGGCTGTTGAGAATGGCCGCCATGGTGCTGGGGCCGGCAACGTTGACGTGATAGTCGCGGCCCAGGGTCTCGATAAGCCCGGGACGGCTGACGACCTCGGCGTACAGGCCCTCAAACGGCACGAACAGAATGCCAAAGTTGGTCGTCGCGGGCACGCTCAGGTACTTCTCGCAAATGTCCTTGGCCTCGCGTTTGACCATCATATCGAGCGTCTTGCGCGCGGTGGCAACGGCCTCCGCGTCGCCCGACTCCTGGGCGTCGAGCAGATGCTCGTACGCATCGCCCGGGAATTTGGAGTCGATCGGCAGCAGCACGGGATCGCCCTCGTCTACCGGCAGCTTGACGGCAAACTCAACACGCTCCGAGGCGCCAGGCTTGGTGGCAACGTTTTCCAGATACTGGTCGGGCGTAAGGATGTCCGCCAGGATCGCGCCCAGCTGTACCTCGCCCAAAATGCCGCGCGCCTTGACATTGCCCAGTACGCGCTTAAGGTCGCCCACACCGGTGGCGATGGATTGCATATCGCCCAGGCCCTTGTACACGGCCTCGAGCTGGTCGCTCACTTGCTTAAACGATGCAGACAGACGGTCGTTGAGCGTACGGGAGAGTTTCTCGTCCACCGTCGCGCGCATCTGATCGAGCTGCACGTTGTTGTCCTTGCGGATGGCGCCCAGCTGGGCATCGACCGTCTCGCGTACCTTGTCCAGGCGGCGCTCGATGCCCTCGCGGTTGGCGCCAAGCTGTTGGGCCGTCTCGCGGCGCAGGTCATCCATACGGTCGCCAGCCTGCGAGAACTCACGCGCGATGGTCAGGTAGCGCTGCTGCTCCACAGCGGCGTCGGTCGTCTGCTGCTGCGCGATGGCGTTTGCCGTGCGACGGGTTTCTGCCAGCGCGACGTTCAGGGTGTCGAGCGCGTTGTTGGCCTGCTCGAGCGCCGCGAGCGTCTCCGCGTCGCTGCCGCCACGCTCTCGCAACTCGGCACGAAGGCCTTTAAGCTGCAGGGCGCAAACCACAGCAACTCCCACCGCCACCAAGGCAATCACAACAAGCGCAATATCAATAGCAGACATAGACTCCGCCCAACAAACTCAATCGATCACCAATCAAAAACCGCGATCAATCTTACCCCGTCACACGCACCGGGCGGCCGGCCCCTTCTTGGGTGCCCCTCTCCTCCGCATATTCCATAATGCGGCGCGCCGTCTCCCTGCTCACCTTT
>CATVQO010000109.1 GCA_958346165.1 uncultured Collinsella sp.
CGTCAGTGATGGTGTAGGTGGCAAAGACAGCGTCGACCTGGCCGTTCTGCAGGACAGACTCGCGCGTGTCCGAGGTCACCTGGGTGATCTCGACCTTGTTCTCGCCCAGAATGTAGTTGGACAGGAGCTGTGCGATACCGGCATCGAAGCCGCGGGTCTGACCGTCTTTCTCGTTGAGGAGGGAGAAGAGCGTGGAGGTCTGAACGCCACCGATCTTAAAGACGCCGGCGTCCTTGACGGCCGTCGCCCAGGTGCTGGCGGCGATGGCGTCGTCATCGGCCTTGGGGCCGTCGTTGACGAGCTTGTCGAATGCCTTGGCATCGAGCGTGGCGGAAACCTCGGTATCCTCGGAGCTCTTGGAGGAACCGGCGGCGGAACCCTTGTCGGCCTCGGCGCTGGTGTCGGAGCAGCCGGCAAGACCAAGGCCGGCGACGGTTGCGAAGGTGGCGGCAACGAAGCCGCGGCGGTCGAGAACGACCTGCTGGGAGAGGTTCTTGCTCATGGTAGAACACCTTTCTCAATAAAATCCCTAGCGGTTGAGTAGAGTTATACCCTATTGCGCTCAAATGGGTCAACACGAAATAACTCAGAAACATACTTGTCTTATGGGTTATTCTACCTACCAAAAAGGGACAGGCACCTTCGTGGTGGTTTTGGCCGATGCGGCGGCATGCCTTGTTGCTTTGTCTCGATCTGTAGCATCTACAGCCATTTTTGCCGAGTAACTGTTACAGATTGAGATTTTCTCTTCAGGGGAATTCGAATGTCTCAATCTGTAACATCTGGACGGTCAAAAGGTCCCTATCTGTTACAGATTGAGACAAAGGTCTGGGACTACGACGTCTTGTCTAGATCTGTAACAGTTAGACGGGAATTCGGGCCCTAGATGTTACAGATCGAGATAATTGAGTTGGGAAAATAAAAACCTCCGCAGGGATGCTTTCCTTGCGGAGGTTTTCTTACTCGTTGAGTAGCCTTACGGCTTCGGCGGCCATGTTCTCGACCGTCATGCCGTTCTGCGCGAGCAGTTCGTTGGGATCGTAGCGGTCGGGAAAGCCCTTGGCGATGCCAAAGGTGCGCGTGCGCAACGGCGTGCATGCCAGATAGCATGCCACGCGCTCGCCCCAGCCGCCGTCCAAGATGCCGTCCTCGAGGGTGACGACAACGCGATGCTCGGCGGCAAGACTGTCGAGGAACTCGCGGTCGAGCTCGGTTGCAAAGCGCGGGTTGATGAGTGTTGCCTCGATACCGTACTCGGCAGCCAAGCGGTTTGCCACGCGCTCGCCCAGCTCAAAGAAATCGCCAAGTGCGAGCACGGCAACGTCGCGGCCCTGACGCACCACGTTGTAGCGAACGGCGCTGTAGTCGGTGTCTTCGGCGGGCGCAAGGTCGGGGCGGCTTACCAGGCCGATACCCGGTACGCGGATTACCACGGGATGCTCGCGGTGGTCGAGCGACCAGCTCAGCATGGACAGATATTCCTCCATGCAGGCCGGCGCCAAGTAGTGCATGTTGGGAAGACCGCCCAACATGGAAATATCAAAGAACGAGAGGTGCGTCTCGGACGTGGTGCCAAAGATCGACGCACCAAACACCAAAATGGTTGCCGGGGCGTCGTTGAGGCACAGGTCGTGCCAGAGTTCGTCGTAGGCGCGCTGCAAAAACGTGCCGTACACACCAAAGACTGGCTTGGCGCCCGAGCGCGCAAGCGCGGTGGCAAAGGTCACGGCGTGCTCCTCGGCAATGCCCACATCGACGAACTGTTTGCCGGCGGCAGCGCGAAGCTCGGGTGTAAAGCCCATGATGTAGGGTGTGGCGGCCGTGATGCCCACGACCTGCGGATCGCGCTCGATGGCGGCGCTGAGCGCCTCGCCCGTAATGTCGGCGTAGGTGCGCGGCGCAGGCTCGCTCGGATGGCCCGGGCAGAGCTTGCGCCCGGTCGCCATGTCAAACGGACCCACGTGGTGCCAGCGCTCGGGGTCGTTTTGGGCTGGCTCAAAGCCCTTGCCCTTGGCGGTGGAGACGTGCAGCACGATGGGATGATCGATATTGCGCAGTTCCTGCAGCGCGTCGACCAGGGCCAACACGTCGTTGCCGGCGTCCAAATAACGGTAGTCGAGTCCCATCGCGCGGAAAACGTTGCGCTCACAGGTGCCGTTGCTGGTGCGCAGCTCGGCCAGATTGCGATACAGGCCGCCATGGTTCTCGGCGATGGACTGGTCGTTATCGTTGACGATGATGATCAGGTTGCTATCGAGTTCGGCGGCATTGTTGAAGCCCTCAAACGCCAGGCCGCCCGAAAGCGAGCCGTCGCCAATGATGGCGATGACGTTGTATGCATCGCCCGCCAGGTCACGAGCGTGCGCCAGGCCGCAGCCCAGGCTCACCGACGTGGAGGTGTGCCCCATGGCAAACAGGTCATGCTCGGACTCGTCGGGATTGGCAAAGCCAGAAGCCTCACCATAACGCTCCGGATCGATATAAGTGTACGCGCGCCCCGTCAGCGCCTTGTGGGCGTAGGTCTGGTGCGAAACGTCAAAGACAATCTTGTCGATGGGGGAGTTAAACACGCGATGAAGCGCAACCGTAAGCTCAACGACGCCCAGGTTGGGGGCAACGTGCCCGCCGACGGCGGCGGAGCTTTCGAGGATTGCCTGGCGGATCTCGCCGCAGAGCAGCGGAAGCTCGGCGCGGTCGAGAGCCTTGACGTCCTCGGGCGTTGTCGTTTGCGTAAGCAGCATCGTTGTGGGTTACTCCATGCGAATCGAGCGCCGGCGCTCCCTCGGCCGGCACAATTGCACAAAACAGTCTCGCACATTTTGGCGTTTGATATGTGACGGCGGCGCGGTAATTCGCCAACTGGCGGGGCAAAACGTTTTGTCCGATGCCATACTGATAGATTCGATGATGATTTTATTCAATACGTGCAGGCCGTGGCTTGCCGCCGTGAGCCGCTGGAAGGAGGCAGCATGTCCGATGCCGTTCGTGCCGAGAAAATCGTGCACGAGGTCGACGATGCCGCCCGCCAGCTCGCCCAGGCGGGCCGCTTGGACCTGACGCGCGAGTTTATCCAGCATGGTGACGTGACGGTCTATGCACATGTGACCTCGGTGGCGCGGGCGAGCCTGTCCTTTGCCGAGCGCTTGGGCCGTGCTGGCATTTCGGTCGACCGTGCTTCATTGCTGCGCGGGGCTTTGCTGCACGACTACTTTCTCTATGACTGGCACGATCCCGACCCAAGCCATCGGCTGCATGGCTTTCGCCACCCGTTTTTTGCTCTGGCGCGTGCGGAGGAAGATTTTGAGCTGACGTCGCGCGAGCGGAATATTATCGTGCGCCATATGTTTCCGCTGGTGCCGGTGCCGCCGACGTGTCGTGAGGCATGGATTGTGTGCCTGGCAGATAAATGGTGCGCGCTGCGTGAGACAGTCGCCGGCCGCCTGCCGCGCAAGGACGAGGCGGACGATGGCGTGAGCAGCGAATCGAGTGAAAAGAGGAGAGGGTAGACGGTGGGGACCGCGATCGACATGGCATTTGACGGCGCGACGCTTGCCGCCTGCCCGCTTTCGGCACTGGTGCTCTCGTTCGCCTTCTACGGTTTTTGCGGCTGGGCATGGGAATCGACAGTTTGCGCCATGCTCAACCGCGGACGCTTTACCAACAGCGGCTTTTTGCTGGGACCGTGTTGCCCCATCTATGGCGCGGGCGGCATTGCCTGCTGGCTGCTGTTGCGCGGGATTCCTGACGCGTCGAGCCAGTTTGTCGCTGCAGCGCTCGTATGCAGCGTGATTGAGTACAGCGTGGGCGTGCTGTTGGAAAAAACAACGGGCGCTCGCTTTTGGGATTACTCGCACCTGCCGTTTAACTTGCACGGACGCATCTGTCTGTACTGGGCCTGCGCGTTTGGCTTGGGTGCGTTGTGTATTTGCCGTTTAGTGGAGCCGGCATTGCTGGGGCTGCTTGGCCATCTGCCGGTGCTGATTGTGCGACTGTCCGCCTTTATCGTCGCGGTCGCGATGATGGTCGACGCGGTGTGCTCGTTGGCGAGCTGGCGGCGTCTGTCTGATCAGCTGGAGCGCGTCCGGGCCGACCTTGCCGACCGCATCAATGAGTCGCTTGCCGATGCCTCGGACTCAATGCTCGAACGTATTCCCGATTCTACGATTGACTCGGTGGCACAGACGCACATCCGCAGCCGTGCCGTTAACGCGTGGCTGGCGGAGCTGGGCGATGCGACGCTCGATGCCCTGCGCGAGAAGGCTTCGATGCCGACGTTTATCGCGGATGGTGCTCGCGGCCTGGCGCTTGCCGCCCGCCGCGTGGCCGATGCCGCGCCGAACATGCCACGTCCGTCGCTCAGCCGTCGCCTTGCCGGCAAGCGCATGAGTCGTCCGGTGCCAAGCGTGTCGCTCAGCCGACGCGACCTGCGCTTCTTCAATGCCTTCCCGCGCTTGCGCATCAACCGCTACGAGGGCGTCATCCGAGCTACCGACCTCCGTGACCGAGCCCGCGAGCTGTTCCGCCACTAGCCGGGACGGGCACGCTCACGGCTTCCTTGCTCGCGTATTTCCCGTCCGTTTCGCGTCCGTTGCCGCGCCGTTTCCAAGATTGCGGCACCGTTTCCATTCGACAACGCTGCGTTTAACAACGCCGTATCTGGTCTACACCAGTTGTCCCTCAGCCGCATTATGGGCGCCGACAACGTTCATGCGATCAAGGGGGAGCGAATGTACGATACGGGATCGACAACGTTTATGCTCATCTGCACCATGCTCGTGTTTTTAATGACACCGGGTCTGGCGTTTTTCTATGGCGGCCTGTCTAGGCGCAAAAATGTCATCAACACCATGCTCATGTGCTTTGGCGCCATTGGTTTGGTCGGTGTACTGTGGATTGTTGCCGGCTGGTCGCTGGCCTATGGCGGTAACGGCTCGAGTCCGTTTATTGGAGGCCTTGACCAGCTGCTGTGCCTGCCGGTGCTCAACCAGGTGCTGCAGGCGGCTGAGGGCAATGCCGCGGATGGCGCCGTCTATCCTCGGATCATCAACATCGCCTTTCAGATGGCGTTTGCCATGATCACGGCAGCTATCGTCACGGGCAGCCTGGCAGGCCGCGTTAAGTTTGGTGCCATGACGGCCTTCCTGGGCATTTGGCTGCTCGTGGTCTATGCGCCGCTCGCCCACATGGTCTGGGGCGGCGAGGGCTCCTTTATCGGTGACATGATCGGCGCGCTCGACTTTGCCGGCGGCGACGTGGTGCACATTTCGTCCGGTCTTACCGGCTTGATCCTTTGCTTAATGCTCGGCCGTCGTCGCGGTTTTGGCATGGTGAGCTACCGTCCGCATAACGTGCCGTTTGTGGCGTTGGGCGCCGGCCTGCTTTGGTTTGGCTGGTTTGGCTTTAACGGCGGCAGCGAGTTTAAGGCCGACGCCGTTGCGGCACTCGCCATCCTCAACACCGTGACGGCCAGCGCGGCGGGCATGGTCTCGTGGCTTG
>CATVQO010000110.1 GCA_958346165.1 uncultured Collinsella sp.
CCCGGCAAAGAAAAATAGCTGCTACCGATTTAATGCCATTTCAAAACTATGTCGGATTACGGGGCAAAAGTCGGAGCCCTCATCCATAGCCTCATTTTCTGCAAAATGACAGCCCATCTACCTGCGGTTTTATTTTCACGGATATCGGCATGGTTGAGGGCTCGTGACTCAGCCCCGTAAACCGGCATTGTTTTGTTCGGGCGGCCCTGCACGAGCGCCTCCGCAAGTCTCGCGGGACCAAAATGATCCGTTTTCCTCCGCCCGCGGAGATCGGCCGACGGCGCCCGCCACGAAATCGGCCCATCTACTACGTTTAACTCGATACCCCCGACCATAACCGCTTTTCATGAAAACCGCAGGCTATCTACCTGCGGTTTTGTTTTTGCAATTTTCTGTATGGTCGGAGGTTCGCTATCCAGCCCCGTAAACCGGCATAGTTTTGTTAGCGGCAGCCTAACCGCGCGTTTAAGCGCGGGGCCGGTGGGGCATTTTTGCCCCACCGGCCCCTATTCCAGCTCTATTCCGGCGCTATTCCGGTTTGGTTTCTACTGTGGGAGTCTTGTCCGCTGCGACTGGGGTGCGGGCGGTGTCCATAGTCAGGCAGTGCTTGGGGCAGCTCTCGATGCACTCACCGCACACCACGCAGGCATACGGGTCGATCGACCACGTTCCACCCTTGCGATCGACCGCGAGCGCGCCCGCCGGACAGCGACGCGCACACATGCCGCAGCAGATACACACATCCATGTCATTGACGATATGCCCGCGCAAGCGCTCGGGTGCCGCGAGCTTCTCCTGCGGATAGCACACCGTTACCGGCTGCTTGACCATAGAACCCAAGGCCGTCTTGGCAAATGTCAGCAAACTCATGCCGTGCCTACCTTTCCGTGCAGCTAATGCAGGGGTCGATGGTCAGGATAATCATGGGCACGTTGGCAAGGAGCACGCCCTGCAGCGCATGCGTCAGACCCGCCAGGTTCTGCGACGTCGGCGTGCGCACGCGGAAACGGTCCAGGTTCTTGGTGCCGTTACCGCGCACATAGTAATACGCCTCGCCGCGCGGCTGCTCAATCACAACCTCACCGCGCGCGCCGTCGGCCGGCGTGAGCTTGGTGCGCCCGCCGATGCCGTCGTGCGGAATCTTGCCGACAAGCTCCTTGATAATGTCCATGGCCTGCGTGACCTCGGCACAACGCACCTGGCAGCGGGCATAGCAATCGCCATCGGTGGCAACGATGGGCTCAAACGCGGCCAGGTCCGCATAGGCACCGTCGCCGAACATGCGCACGTCGTAATCCACGCCCGAGGCGCGACCGAACGGGCCGACCATCGAAAGCTCCAGTGCGTCCTTCTTGCTGATCACGCCCACGCCATGCAGGCGCTCGCCGCAGCTGTTGTCGTCCAAAAACGTATGCACCAGGGCCTCGTAGTCGGGACGCATGGCGTCGAGCGTCTGGACAATACCCGCCAGCTCGGAGTCCTCGATGTCGTGCTTAAGGCCGCCGATCTCGTTAATCGACAGAATCACGCGGCCGCCGCAGGTGCTCTCGAAGATCTTGAGGATCTGCTCGCGCAGGGTCCACGAACGATAGAACAGCGCCTCGAAGCCAAAGGCATCGGCAAGCAGGCCCAGCCACAGCAGATGCGAGTGGATGCGCGAAAGCTCGTGCAAAATGGTGCGGATATACTGCACGCGGCCGGGCACCTCGATGTCGAGCATGCGCTCGCAGGCGCTGGCATAGCCGCAGCTGTGGCCCACGGCGCAGATGCCGCAGATGCGCTCGGCGATGTAGCCAAACTGGTGCATGTCGCGCTTTTCGGTGAGCTTCTCGAGTCCGCGGTGCACAAAGCCGATCTGCGGAATTGCCTCGAGAACGCGGTCGTCCTCGATCACCAGGTCCAGATGAAGCGGCTCGGGCAGCACCGGGTGCTGCGGGCCAAACGGAATAACGGAGCGATGTGCCATGGACCTTACGCCTCCTTTTTCTGCTTGTCGCGGGCGACCTTGGCGGCAAGCGCCGCGCGGACCTTGGCCGCTTTCTCGGGATCCATGGCGGCGAGCTTTGCCTCCATCTCGGCAGCCTTGAGCGCGGCCTTGGCAGCAGCCTCATCGTGCTGAGCATCGGAGCCGGCAGCCGCAGCGGACTGAGCGACGGCAGCGCCCGCAGCATCGCCAGCGCCCTCCCCCGTAGCAGCCGCAGCCGCGGCGGCCTTCTCGGCTGCGGCCTTGCGCGCCTTGGCCTCGGCGGCGGCACGGACCTTCATGGCCTTCTCGCGCGCAGCCTTCACCTCGGGCGTGATAACGCTCATGGGCTCGGCAGTCGAGACCTGGTAGAAAAAGCCCTTAAAGTCGATCTGCATGTCGGTAATGGCAAGACCAAACAGGTCGTGCGCTTCATTCTCAAACGGAAATACCGCCGGATAGTACGAGCTGATGGACGGAATCTCCTGGTACTGGTCGATGCCCTCAACCACCAGGTTCTCGATCGCATAGCTGCCGTCCTGCGCAATATGCTCCTGAGCAGCACGAACGTCGATAAACGTATAGACCAAGCGATACGATCCGTCGTCCACACAGCGCTCGGCATGCATCTGCACAAAGCGCGCGCCGGTACCTTTGAGCGCCTGCACACGCGGCAACAGTTCATCGATCCCGACGGTGGTGTAGATTGCCTTTTGCATTACTCGGCCTCCTTTGCAGCGGCGGGCGCGCCGTCAGCCGCGCCTGCGTCGACACCGGCCCCGGCCTCAGCCGCAGCCACAAACCCGTCCTCGCCCAGCTCGACGCCACCATCCCAGGTTGCGGCGCCGCCCACGGTAAGCGGGTCACCGCCAACACGCATCACGGCCTCCTTCTGGTCCAGGATGCCGCACGCCTCCACGATGGCATCGATCACGGTCTCGGGACGAATGGCGCACCCGGGCGCGTACACGTCCACGGGAATCGCGCGGTCTACGCCGCCGATCACGTTATAGGCATCGCGGAATACGCCGCCCGAGCACGCGCAGATACCGCAGGCCACCACGCACTTGGGCTCGAGCATCTGGTTGTAGATCTGGCGCACGACGGGCAGGTTCTGAGCGTTGACCGACCCCGTCACCAAAAAGATATCCGCATGCTTGGGGTTGCCGGTGTTGACCACGCCAAAGCGCTCCGCATCGAACAGCGGCGTGAGCGAGGCCAGCACCTCGATATCGCATCCGTTGCAGCTCGAGCCGTCGTAATGAATAACCCACGGCGAGCGCGACATTTTATGATCCATGGATGCCGCCTCCTAAATAAACACGTCAACGAGGATGGGCATAAGGTTGAGCAGGCCAAACACCAGCGCCACGCCCCATCCGAGCTTAAAGCAGCTGCGCCAGGTGCTGCGTGCGAAGGTGTTATCGATCAGTACCTCGACAAAATACGTCGCGACCATCACGACCAGGGCGACCACCCAGCTCACCGGGTTGTCCCAAACAAAGAACATGCCCACCCACATCAAAAACAGCACGGTCTCGCACCAGTGCATAAGGGTCATCTTGGCCAGCGTGCCGCCGCTCATCTCGGTGGCGACGCCCTGGACGATCTCCTGATGCGCGTGATGCGAGTACGAAAGGTCAAACGGCGACTTGCGCAGCTTGATGGTAAGCACCGCGAGCAGCGCGAGGAAAATGGGCGCGCTGTACACGACGATGGGGGCCGACTGCCCCGTCACGGCGATGGAATCAAAGCTGTCGGTGGCAAGGTACAGGCCCACGCTCATCAGCAGAACGGCGGGCTCGTAACTCATGACCTGCAGCAGCTCACGGTCGGCGCCAACCTGGGCAAACGGGCTTTGCGTCGAGGCGGACGCCAGCACCACAAAGATCGCGGCGAGCGTCACCATAAAAGCGCACAGCAGCGTGTTGGAGCCCGACACAAAGATGCCGCCGCCCACCACGGTAAAGATGAGCGCGCACGCCATATAGGTATCGTCCATGGTGTTTACGCTGGCAGGGGCTTTGCGCAGCAGCTTGGCAACGTCGTAGAAAGGCTGGAGCAGGCGCGGGCCCACGCGGCCCTGCATGCGAGCCGATAGCTTACGGTCAAGGCCATCGATCAGGCCGCCCACAAGCGGCGCCAGCAGGGCAAACACCACGGTACCAATAAATATGCCCACGACGCCCGAGCCTTCAAAATACTTGCCGCGCAGCACCGAGGGCGCACTCATGGCAAGCCGCTCGGGCCCAATCCACGCGCAACACAGCAGCGCAAACAAGATAATGCTGCAGCACACGACGCTACCCGCGGGGCCAATACGCTTCTCGCCAAGGGCGTCCTCCGAGTACCAATTGCGCTTTTCAGCCTTCACCTCGTGTCCCATCGAGCCGCGAAAATGGCGATATTTGTCGGTTCCCACACCCGAAAGATACACGTTTACGTGCGGTTTGTTGCTCACGCGGAACGACGTCAGCAGCACCACGGCGATAAACGCCACGATAACCACCATCAGATACATGGCGTCCTTGCCAATAACGTACGGCACGCGGCCAAACACCATGGCCAAGTAAGGCGACACCAGACCGCTCGAGATAATCGGGAAGGCCACGCAGCACAGAATCAGCAGCGCGGCGATGGTGTTGAGGGCCATCCATTCGGTCTTATGGACATTGACCTCAACGTTTTGAGCCGTGGGGTCGACGCCCGAAAGCTTGGCAAGCCACTTGCCCCAGAAGTAAAACGTCGCGGCCGAGCCAAAGGCAAGCACCATGATCATGAGCACGTTGCCAGTCTGTGCGAACGCCACCAGGGCGCCCCACTTGGACACGAGCATGCCAAACGGCGCCACGAACATGCCCATGATGCCCAACATCATCAGACGCGTCAGGTGCGGCATGCGGCTGAACATACCGTCCATGTCCTCGATATTGCGGCTGCCGATATGATGCTCGGCCGTGCCCACGCACAGGAACAGCAGCGACTTTGCCACCGTGTGAAACAGGATCAGGAAGATGGCGGCCCACACGGCCTCGGGTGCGCCGACACCCAGGCAAGCACTGATGAGGCCCAAGTTGGAAATGGTGGAGTACGCGAGCACACGTTTGGCGTTGCTCTGCGAGATGGCCATGAGGGCAGCGAGCAAAAACGTGATGGCACCCACACTCGTGACCATAAAGCCGGTCACGGGATAGATGGCATAGAGCGGGCTCAGCTTGACCATCAGAAACACGCCGGCTTTGACCATGGTTGACGAGTGCAGCAGGGCGCTCGTGGGGGTGGGGGCAACCATGGCACCGAGCAGCCAGGTATGGAACGGCATCTGCGCGGCCTTGGTGAGTGCGGCGAGCGACAGCAGGATGACCGGCATCACCAGCAGCGCGGATTGCGCGGTTCCGGCGCCGGAAAGCTCGATCATGCCCGAGATGGTCAGCGGCATGCCGTTAACGTGCAGGTACATGAGTCCGGCCAAAAACGCGATGCCGCCCAGCATGTTGAGGATGATCTGGGTGAAGGCGTTTT
>CATVQO010000111.1 GCA_958346165.1 uncultured Collinsella sp.
AGGCGCTCGCGCAGCTCAACATCGTCGGGCACCAGCGCCTCCCAAATGGCCGGCTCGTTAGACCCCGAAAGATCGGGAATCTCGTCAAAGTGAAAGCCCTTCTCTTCCATAAACGCCACGCGACGACGGTTGTAGAACCACTCGGTATCGACCAGCACGCCGTCCATATCAAACAGCACTGCCTTGATCATATGCATCTCCTCCCACCTGCCAAAAAGGGACAGGTTTATTTTGGTAGGTTTTATCTGGGGCTTTATGACGCGACAGACACGCCCCCAAAGCAAAAAGGGGACGGGGCGCAAACCCCATCCCCTCTCAATCAACCCGTAAGGTCTACTTACTTGTGATTAGTAGGAAAGCTTCCACATGTAGCGACGCATGGTCAGCGGGTGCTGGCGGGCCTCGGCGATCTGGTTGCCGTACTCACGCATAACGGCGAGGTGCAGCAGCGGGTTGAAGTAGGTGACAACGCTCGCGGGCACGGCGTCAGCCAGGCCGTAGTCCTTGGAGTCGATCAGAGCGACCTTGGCGCCCATGCGCTTAAGGAAGGTGAGGGCGCGGGCGTCCATCGGACGGGTAGCGCCATCGGACATGAAGAAGACGTAGGGCTTACCCTCGGTGGAAACCTCGAACGGGCCGTGGAAGTACTCGCCGGTGTTGTAGGCGGCGGCGTCGATCCACTGCATCTCGGTGAACAGGAAGGCGGCATGAGAATAAGCCATCTTCTCGGAGGCACCGGAAGCCATGAAGTAGATCATCTTGTCGTCCTTGAAGTCCTGAGCGAACTGCTTGGCAAGACCCTTGCAGGACTGAGCAGCGTTCTCGCAGAGCTCAAAGACGTTGGTGAGGCCGGTGATCATGTCCTCGTAGTGGTCATAACCCTCGGTCTGCTGAAGGATCTCGACAGCAAGAGCGATGGCATAGCCGGGCTTCTCGCACTTGGCAGCGAAGTTGGCGTGGAAGCCGTGAACGATGACGTAGTCAGCGTCGACGGTCAGAGCGGAGCCAGCCTTGTTGGTGAGGGAGACGACCGGGCAGTTGTGCTTCTTGGCGGTCTTGTTGGCCTCGACGGTCTCGGGCGTGGAGCCACCGAGGGAGCAGGTGATCACGAAGGTGTGCTCGTTGACCCAGGAAGGCGTGTCGTAGTTGAACTCGTTAGCGGTGAAGATCTGAACGTTCAGCTTGTCCGTGTTGTTGGCCAGGAAGTACTTGGCGGGGTAAAGGTCGGACATGGAGGCACCGCAGCCGACGAAGGCGACGCTGTGGATCTCGTGGTTGGACAGGACGTCAGCGACGATCTGCTTAGGGAGGTTAAGGTCGATCTCGTACATCTGACACATTCCTTTCGATTTTTTGCGGCGCCACATTGCCGGGCGCTCGCAGGGTTACCGTGATTTGGACCGAGTCGCCGGCCCGTTGAGGATGTGACAAAGGGACTGTCCCATTGTCACGTATAGGGATGGAAGCCTGCCTGGGGTATGGGATGCCAGGCAGGCCCCCGGGGGAAAGCGGTTAGACGCTTGGTCGCGACTAGGCCAGGATGCCGGCCGCGGAGAGGGCGATGCCGCCCACGATGGCGATCACAAGAAGCCAACCGGTGTTGACGTTCTTCTTGATGAGCCAGTACATAAGGCCGGTGAGGCCAAGGGAAATCATCTGGGGCATCATGCCGTCCAGGATGTCCTGGATAACGACGGTGCCGTCAGCGAACTGCAGCGGGGTGGTGGCGCCGATCAGCGTAGCGATCATGCCGCCCACGGACATAAGACCCACGATGCCGCAGACATACATGAGCTTCTCCATGAGGTCGCCGCCCTGAAGCTTGCTCAGGTACTCGTGGCCGCCCTGATAGCCCATCTTGGCTGCGAACCAAGTAATCAGCACGGAGGGGACGATGGAGATGAGAAGGGCCAGGATCGGGCCCATGATGGAGCCCTGCTGAGCCAGCTGAACGCCCAAGCCAAAGGCGATAACGCGGATGGTGCCCTGGAAGAAGGAGTCACCGATGCCGGAAAGCGGGCCCATAAGGGAGGTCTTGACCGCGTTAATCGAATCGGGGTTGAAGTTCTCGGGATCCTTGGCGTACTCCTCCTCCATGGAGGCGGCGAGGCCCAGGATGAAAGCGCTCGTCTGCGGGGTGCAGTTGTAGAACGCCATGTGACGGTGGTAAGCCTCTTTCTTAGCAGCAAGCTGCTTGGGGTCGGACTCGTCCGGATAGAGGCGATCGAGCGTGGGAACCATACCGTAGAGGAAGCCCATGTTCATCTGACGCTCGTAGTTCCAAGATGCCTGGATGGCCCAGGAGCGCCAGAAGAACTGGCTGACCTTCTTGTTCAGGGACACGTCCTTGGTTGCGGTTGCCATAGTGTGTTCCTCCTTAGTCTTCGTCGTCTTCGAGCGGATCGTAGTCGGAATCGACACCGGCGGCTGCATGGGAACCGTTGAACTTGAAGCCCATGAAGACGACAGCCAGGCACACACCGATCAGAGCGACCGCGATGACGGACAGGTTGAGGTAAGCGGCGAGCAGGAAACCGATGAACAGGAACGGAGTCATACCCTTCTTGATCATCATGGTGAGCAGCAGGGCCAAGCCGTAGGCGGTCATGATCTTGGTCGAAACGTTAAGACCAGTGGACAGCCACTCGGGAACCATGTTGACGATGGCCTGAACCAGGTCGGTGCCAACAAAGACGGCGAGGAAGATCGGCAGGAAGTACATGATGGCGTACAAACCGGAGCCGGCGCAGATGTGCATACGGTAGGCGGTCTTGAACTTTCCGTTATCGATCGCGTTATCTGCCACATGGGTGAGGACGGCGATGATGGAACGGAACACGATGCCGAGGAGCTGACCCAGGACGGCGACCGGGATGGCGATCGTCATGGCGGTCTCGGCGGAAGCATCGGTCAGGCACGCAAAGGCAGCGGCCACGATGCCGCCCAGGACCATATCGGGCGGAACGGCGGCGCCGACCTGCACCAGGCCCATGGACACGAGCTCGACGGCGGCACCGACGGCAAGGCCGGTGGGCACATCGCCCAGCAGCAGACCGACGAGCGTAGCGCCAACGAGGGGCTGCTCGAAGTTAAGACGACCGAGCAGGCGGGAGTCCCACATGCAGAACACGCCGACGAGGCCGACGAGCACCGCACTGATGAACGTATTCATACCCTTCTCCTTTCAGTCAGGCAAAAGCCTGGTTGATTACAGCTTGGCGTCGATGTCGACGCTCTGATACGTAGGGGTCTGCTGGACGTAGAGCTTGATGCCCATGTCGAGCAGCTGGTTGACGTCGGCCTTCTGGGTGGCGTCGAAGAAGACGGAGCTGTCCTTGCCGCCAATCTGATCGGCACCGTCGTGGTTGGCGGTGGCGCCCAGGTTGATGGCGTCGAGCTTGTAGCCCTGGCAGAACTGCAGCATCTCGGCCGTGTTGCCAAAGACGAACATGACACGCTCACCGAGGGTGTTGAGCTTGTCCATCTTGGCGAGGGCACGCTCGACGGTGAAGACGTTCAGGCGCACGCCCTGGGGCTTGGCCAGCTTAAGAGCGCCCTTCTTGATGTCATCGTTGGCGGCGGCGTTGTCGACGACGATGATGCGCTCGGCCTGAACCTTGGTGGTCCAGGTAAAGACGACCTGGCCGTGCAGCAGACGGTAGTCAAGACGTGCGAGGACGATCTTGGCGGGACCGGAGCTGTGACGGGACGCCTTGGCCTTCTTGGCGGGAGCCGCGGCGGGCTGGGCCGGTGCGTTGGGGTTGGTCAGACCGTTGCGGGCCTCGTTGATGAGGGCCGCGAGCTCGGCGCCCTCGACGGGGACGGGGCTCATAGCGAGCGTGAGCGCCAGCGGGATGTTGAAACCGCTGACAACCGTGAACTTCGTGCCGTTCTTGGAAAGCTCGACCATGTTGTTGTTGACCGAGCTGCCGAGCATATCGGTCAGCACATAGACGGTGTCGTCCGCGTTGAACGTGGCGATCATGGCGTCCACCTTATTGGTGATGGGCTCCTTGTCGTCACGAGCAAGCGACACGACGTGGACGTTCGACACGTCGCCGAGAACCATCTCGAGCGTGTCTTTGGCGCCTGCGGCCAGGCCGCCATGAGATGCGAGAATGATCTGATTCATCTTGCCTCCTCCTTTTCGTTATGGTCATTATAACGTCTTATACGTTGCGGATATTGCTAATTAGTATAAAGACCGTTCGCGGGTGAAAATCGACCGTTGACGGGTTTAACGTACTCGAAACGTTGGTGCAGGACAGGTCAGCGCTGGCTTGGCGGTGCCCGATCAAGCGCCCCGCTCATCCCCTATCGCACAAAGTACCAGGGGCTTTCCTGCACGGTGGGCTCCAGCGCGATGCCGGTGCGCTCCTTAAACAGATCCATGTCCTGCGATTTTTCGGTCCACCACGCATTGGGCTTAAAGGTCATGCTCTCAATGACATGACCGACAAACACACTGTTGCGCAGCTTGGAGAAGTCGGTGTTCATAATCAGGATGGACGCGAGCACCAGCACGATGCCCAGGACTTTAATCGCGCCGGCGGGCTCGGCGTAGACACCAATGCCCACCAGTACGGTGACGACCGTCTCGAATGACATTACGACGGGAACTTTCGACGTCTCGAGCCCCATGGACAGACCCTGCATATATAAGACATAGGCCACGGCTGTAGGGATGAGTCCAAAACCAAAGAACAGCAGCAGCAGCTGTGGCGACATTGCCGCGGCGACATCTGGCCACGGAGCCGCGATAGCCGCCATAACCGCACCGCCAAAAACAAGGCCCCAAAACGTGACAGCCAGCGGGTGGACCGTCTTGGTTGCTATCCGGCTAAACACCGCGAGCGACGCGCCACAAAAGCCCGCGATCACGCCCGACGTGACGCCCCAAACCGAAAAATGGAAACCGGAAAGGTCGCCATTGGTCACTGCAAGTACACAGCCACCGATATTAAAAGCGATGGCAACGAGCTTGTTGGGAGTCACATCCTCGCGATAAAGCACGCGGCCGAGCATGACGCCAAACACCGGCGAGGTGTAGAGCAGCACCGAGGCCGTGGACATGCCCACCTCGCCCATGCACTCGTAATAAAGCGTGTTAGCGGTGGCGAGGCCGATAATGCCCAGAAGCGCACAGGGAACAAGCTCTTTAGGACTTGCCTTGAACAGTGCCAGGGGACCCGATGCTTTTCCCTCACGATCGCCTCCCTGGCAACCCATGAACGCCAAGACCGGAGCCATTAAGACGGCACCCGACAACAGGCGAAAGGCCGCCATGCTCTGAGACGAAACGCCCATGGCCGAGATGCCGTTTACAAAGATTCCGATGCTGCCCCACATAAGCGCGGCGATCAGCACCAGCACATAGCCCAGATTGCTTTTCTTCAACGCAGCCTCCTCGGTATTGTTTCCAATATGTTTCATACTACGTTATAGTCGTTATATACATTTTTCAAGACACAAATCG
>CATVQO010000112.1 GCA_958346165.1 uncultured Collinsella sp.
GGGGGCCAGTGATGTCATCGACTCAAAAAAGAGCCATCCTGCAGGTGCGCATTCGCGAGGAAGACAAGCAGCATGCCGAGCATCTCTACGACGCCATGGGCACATCGCTTGCCGAGGCCGTTCGCCTTTTTGTCGCGCAGAGCATTTTGATGCGCAAGCTTCCCTTTCAGCCGGTCGCCGTGCGCTCAAAGGACGGCACCGCCGCCTATGGATCGCTCAAAGCATATGGAGACCCCAATCGCCGCTCCGAGGAGCGCAATGCCTGGATTGAGTACCTTGCTACAGAAAGCGACGATTCGATTTTGGGTCCCGAGGAAGTAGATATCCATGAGTAGCACCATCATCGACGAGACCGTCATCCTACGCTACCTGCTCGACGACGACGAAGTTCTGTCACCGCGCGCCTCCAAGGTCATCGCCACACGCACTGCTCGCGTCTACCCCGAAATCATCACGCGCGTCGTGGTTACGCTGCGCGACGTCTATAAGGTTCCCCGCGTTGAAATTGCCGCGGCCTTGAAAAGGCTGCTCGATGACGTCATGGTCGACGAGCCCACCGTTGTCGCCCTTGCCGTCAAACTCTTTGGCAAGACCCATATGGACTTTACCGACTGCCTCCTCGCGGCCCGAACCGCCATCTACAACGATGATGTCGTGAGCTTTGGCAAGCCCATCATCCAAGGCATGATCGACTACCGCCGCCAGCGCCAAACCGCCGCCGACGCCCGCGACCGCGCCGCCGAAGCCCGCAGCCGAAGCACCGACTCCACCATCGACAAGCTCCGTCACCGCCCCCGCAGCTAACCCCATCCCCTCCTAAGTTGCGGTGAAATACGGACTGTTTTTGCTGGTCAAACCGCAAAACAGTCCGTATTTCACCGCAACTTATTGAAGGTTGACCGCGAACGATTTCGCTATCGGGAGTCGACGTAGGGTTTTGTTGTCGGAATGCCGTAGCCGCGCATCATGGCACCGAACGATTCCACGTCGTAGGTGTCCGAGAGTTTGAAATGAATGACATTGTGGCCCATGGCGCGAAGGTTCGCGTCGCGCATGAGGGCCGCTCGATACGTTTTTGCCGCCGCCCGCTCTGGATCATTTTGAGCCTCGTCTTCAAACTTGCCTAGCCCATGCAGCTCTGCCAGCGTCCATGAGCCGTCTGGCATCTGCCAGCCATAATCTGCTAGATAATAGCCAGCGTTTCCCGGTCGCGTTATCTCAACTTGAAGCTCGGGCGCGGCAACCCCAGCGAGAATCATCGCTGCTCTCGCCTCAGACTCGCCGCCATTGTCTGACCTGCCGTCCATATACTCAAAAACGTCAAAAGCACGCGCGATGCCATGCAACCCTCGGCAATTTGCCTGCGCGTATGCTCGCAGTTCTTCGCGTTCGACATCGTACTCACGGGCCAAGCCATCGACATAGCCCAGCGCATAGCGAAAGGCGCTCGTTCGAGCGATATCAACAACCGTTCGACACGGATCCGTCAGTGTAAACAGACCTAGCCGCCACACTTCGCCCGCCCGCCAGCGCTTGTATTCAACGAACTCATACGTATCACGCCTTGTAGACCGTGGCAGCAGTACTTGCACTTTATCCAGAAGCGTATACGCCGAGCCGATGCCGTAGAGCAGCGCTGCCGTCGATCCGCAAAACACAGCATCCGGTTCAACGACCGCAATAGCGGATGCCAGCTGAAAGATGCGATCTTCAACCCCAAGATTATTCCAATAGACCGGATCCGCATACACATGGTTGTAAAGACGAAGCATGAGCTCTTCCTGCATAAGCTCGCGCGCACGGCGTTCATCCCAAGGATCAATTGTTATAAGCAGCTGTCCATCTTGATGAATTCCAACGGCCGAGAATAGCATTCTTGCATATGACTGCGGAAAATGTTTGCCTTTATCGAGCATGGCCAACCCCATAACCATCACGGCGGAGAGAATACCATTACGCTATCGCATGCCTCCGTCCGCAGGCCTTGCCAAAAGCTGACCAAAAACTTGACGCCGCAGGTCAGAGCTTCAAAAAATAATTCCACTCTCGGTAGACGGTCGCTACGACCCTCCCAACGGCATCAAAATCCAACCTTACAAATAGTTGCGGTGAAATACGGACTACATGGGCCATAAAAGCCGAAAAACAGTCCGTATTTCACCGCAACTTAGGAGGGGATGTGGGGTCCCCGGCATGTATATGAAAACAGCTCTGGTCCCAAAAGGAGCCAGAGCCGTTCGTCTATCTTATGGAGCGGGCGACGGGAATCGAACCCGCGTCATCAGCTTGGAAGGCTGGGGTTCTACCATTGAACTACGCCCGCAAGATATGGTCGGGACGACAGGATTTGAACCTGCGACATCCTGCTCCCAAAGCAGGCGCGCTACCAAACTGCGCCACGTCCCGAAGGTGTTGAGCAGCTAAGGTCTAAACCTTGCGTGTCCCAAAGCGAAGGAAATTATAGGGGAGACTCCCCGCCTGTGCAAGCGCAGAAACCCTAGCTCCTCGAATGTGCGACAAAACGACTATGGAGCAGACCGATCACAAAGGCAACCACGGCAACCGGCGCCCACGCGGCACCGATATCTGCCAGTGGCAGCGCATCAAACGGTAGCCACGCGCCCGCAAAGAACGCGTCGCGAACCGAGGTGATCACGCTCTGCACCGCGACAACGCCGCCGACCCAGACCCATACCTGCGAATGCGCGTCGCAAAAGCCGTGCACCAGGCCCATAAGTACCAGCACGATGGCAACGGGATACAGGGCATTGAGCATAGGCACCGAGAACATGAGGATCACGTCGAGACCCACGTTGGAGAGCACGCACGAAAACGCTGCGAACACAAAGGCGAGAATCGCGAAGGGTCGGCGCATGGCCTCCTCGGAAGCCTCCGCTCCCCCTTCGACCACATACGTCTCGCAGAAGTAGCGTGAGCAGCAGCTGATAAGGCCGATGCACACGTTCATGCAAGCGAGGAAGAAAATCGCAAAGACGACAACCGTGCCAGCAAGACCAAAGTGCATAGAGGCAGAACGCGCAAGAATCGCGGCGCCGTTGGTGGCATCGGGCATAACCGTGCCGAGTTGCATTCCGGCAAGCGCCAGGCCGCAGTAGATGATGGCCATGAGCGCGCCGGCGATCACACCGGAACGCGAAATCTCGAAGGCCACGCGCTTGTCGTCGGTAACGCCCAGCTCGTGAATGGTCTCGGCGATGATAATGCCAAAGGCGAGCGACGCAAGCAGATCCATGGTCTGATAACCGGTCAAAAAGCCCTGCACGGTAGCACCGGCATTGTAGGGAGTCTGCGGCGCGGCAGCCGGTCCCAGCGGCGAGATCACGGCAGCACCCACGACCAGCACGATGAGCGCAATGAGCGCGGGGCCCGTAATGCGCCCGAGCACGCGCGTGATAACGCCCGGACGCAGCGTGAGCGCAAACGCGACGACAAAGAAGCCAACGGCAAACACCAGGCGAGCCGTGCCGAGCGAAACGCCCTCGGGCAGTAGCGGCACCAGCATCTCGAAGGCCGTAGAGCTTGTGCGCGGAATGGCCAGGCACGGGCCGATGGCCAAATACACCGCCGCAACGAAGAATTCGCCAAACTTAGGATGCACGCGCCCAGCCAGCTCGCGGGCCGTGCCGGCGAGCGCGACGGCGATAAATCCCATAACAGGCAGACCGATAGCGGCAATCAAAAAGCCGATCATGGCAAGCGGCGTGGCCGTGCCGGCCTGAAGTGCCAGCAATGGCGGAATGATGAGGTTACCGGCGCCAAAGAGCATCGAGAACAGCGCAATGCCGACGGTAACGACATGGTCGGAGCGCAGACCGCGCGGTGCGGATGAGGCCATAGGCACACCTTTCGGGTCGAAACAAAAACGGGACGGGCAAAAACACCCATCCCGCAAGTATAAACGGTCTAGCAGCTTTAGCAGGCTAAATCGCGCAAAGCGTCAATCGCGGTATCGACTTCCTCGTCCGTGTTGAAATACCCAAACGAGAAGCGAACGACACCCTGGCGCTCGGTCCCGAGCGCGCGGTGCATGAGCGGAGCGCAATGGGCGCCGGGGCGCGTCGCAATCCCCCACCCTTGCATGAGCGCGTCCGAGATCTCGGCAGAGTCGATATCACCCACGTTGAGTGAGACGATCGCCGAGCGCACGGGCTGGTCAAACGCACCGTAGAGCTTAATCCCCGGAATCTCGCGCACGCCAGCGAGAAAGCGATCAGCCAGCGCTCGCTCATGCGCCGCGATCGCCTCGACCCCGCCTTGCGCCTCGATAAAGTCGAGGCCGGCAGAAAGGCCCGCGATGCCGTGGCCGTTGAGCGTGCCCGCCTCAAGACGCGTGGGCCACTCAAGCGGCTGCAGCGCATCGAAGCTGTGCACGCCCGTGCCGCCCATGGCCCACGGCCACACGTCAATGCCCTCCGCCACGGCCAGCCCGCCGGTCCCCTGCGGACCCATGAGTCCCTTGTGGCCAGTAAAGCACACCACGTCGAGTCCCATGGCCTGCATATCGATATGCGCCGTGCCGGCAGACTGCGAGGCATCGACGATCACCAGCGCGCCGGCCGCATGGGCCATGGCGGCCACGCGCGCAATGTCGACCTCATTGCCGGTCACATTGGAGGCGTGCGTCACCACTACGGCACGCGTGTCAGGCGTCACCAGCCGCTCGAGCTCGTCGTAGTTGAGCGCGCCGCTCGCATCGCAGCCCGCATGCTCAACGGTCACGCCCCGCTCTACCGCCAGGCGGTTAAGCGGACGTAGCACGGAGTTGTGCTCGAGCACCGTCGTGACCACACGGTCGCCGGGGCACACCACCCCGTTGATGGCGGTGTTGAGCGCCGCGGTTGAGTTGGGCGTAAAGCACACATGGTCCGCCCTCGGACAACCTAAAAGGCGCGCGAGCTTGGCACGGCAACCGTGAATCGTACGAGCGGCATCGAGGGCGCCCGACGTGGCGCCGCGCCCGGCATTGCCGAGCGAGCACATCGCCTGCGTCACGGCATCGATGACCGTCTGCGGCTTGTGCATGGTCGTCGCCGCGTTATCCAGGTAGATCATCGCACGACCTCCCACATATCAATCACGGTATAGCCCTCGGTGGGAACGCCCGCCGCGGCAAGCTCGCTGCGCAGCAGCTCCTCATCGGCAGGCAACGCCTTCCACGCCAGACCGCAGCCGGCAGCGACCTCCCCGGGCACGGGAATCGTTCGCCCGGGAAGGCCGCGCTCGATGCACAGGGACTCGCAGCCCATGGCGGCCGCCGTGGTGGGAAACGTGATGACAAGCGCCGGGCGCTTCTCCCTCATGGCAACTCCAACCAATACGCTACGGGCGCACGACACGCACGGCCTGCTCCATCTTCTCCACGATCACGTACATGTTGGTGACCTCGCCCACCGCAAGCTGGTC
>CATVQO010000113.1 GCA_958346165.1 uncultured Collinsella sp.
TGCCGCGCCCCGCAGTGCCCGCTTCCCCCGAGAACAATTATCAGTGCAGGTAGAACGCCTGCGGTTTTGTTCAAAACGAAGGTATGGTCAGGGGTATCGAGTCAAACGTAGTAGATGGGCCGGTTTCGTGGCAGGCACCGTCAACCGATCTCCGCGGCGGAAGAAAACGGATCATTTTGGTCCCGCGAGGCTTGCGGAGGTACTCGTGCAGGGCCGCCCGAACAAAACTATGTCGGTTTACTACGATGAATTCGACATCCCCGACCATGACTGCATTTTTCTAAATATTGCAAGCGTTCTACCTGCGGTTTTGCAAGCGCGCAATTTGCCGTGGTCGAAGGTGGGCGATTCATCGTAGTAATCCGGCATAGTTTTGAAATGGCATTAAATCGATAACAGCTATTTTGCTCTGCCGGAGCGGTTGGCCGTTGGGTAATTACCCTCGCAGATAGGCGATGGCGATTTGGGTGCGGTTGCGCAGGCCCATTTTGGCAAGGATTGAGCTGATGTGGTTGCGCACGGTGCCTTCGCCCATATAGGCGGTGGCGGCAATCTCCTTGTTGTCGAGGCCGCGGGCGATGAGCTCTGCGACTTCGAACTCGCGGTCGGTCAGGCTGACAAAGGCCGCGGGCCGGCGGGTCGTGCCGGCCTCGACGCCCGCCCCATCAAAGTTGATATCCTCGATCGCCTTGCCCTCGAGCACGCGTTTGCCATCCATGACCTGCGTCAACGCGGGAGGGATGGCAGCGACGTCGGTTTTAATCAAGTAGCCGCGCGCGCCCAGTTTGAGCGCCGACACAATGTACTCGTCATCCGAGAACGTCGTCAGAAACACCACGCGCGCCGCAGGGTCGTGCTCAAGGATCTCGCGCGCGGCCGAAAGGCCGTCGCGTCCCGGCATCTGGATGTCGAGCAGCGCAATATCGGGTGCGTGCTCGGCGTAGAGCGCCACCGCATCGTTGCCGTTGGCACCGGTGCCCACCACTTCGATCTGCGGCTGGGCGCCCAAGATAATCTTGAGCGAATCGACCACCAAGCGGTCGTCGTCGACAACGATGAGCCTCATCGGCCCTCATCTCCTTGCTGTTTGGGAACGGTGGCAAACACACGCCAGCCGCCGGCGCCGGCACGCGGGCCGGCGGTGAAGGTGCCGCCAAGCGCCTCGATGCGCTCGCGCATGGAGGCGAGCCCCATGCCCTCCGCGGTGCCGCGGCCGCTTGCTTGGACCTCACCCACGCCATCGTCGGTAACAATGAGCTGGTAAAACGACGGATGCTCCATGCACCGTACGGTGACGGTCTGGGCGCAAGCGTGGCGCATGGTATTGGAGAGCGCTTCGCGCAGGACCGCTGCAAAGCAGTTGGCGACGTTTGCGGGCGCATGTTCGGCCATAACTTCAAGCTCAATCTGCGGGCCGCCGTCCGAGTGCGCGCCTTCAACAATGCGTTCGAGCTGCACGGAAAGGTCGACGGCGTTGTCGTTGAGCGCGTGGACGCTGGTGCGCACAAGCTGGAGCGCCTCGTCAACCGTGCGTTTAACGTCGGCGAAATCGGCGGCGACGCCAGGCTCGTCGGCGTGGACCACGCGTAGGGCTTCGGCCTGCAGTGAGGCGCGTGTGAGCTGGTGGCCCACATTGTCGTGGATCTCGCGCGCGATGCGGGCGCGTTCGGCGAGCGTCGCGAGTTCGACCTCGTAGTCCTGGCGATCGGCAAGATCGCGGTTGCGCGCTTCGAGCGCGAGGGCTCGTTCTTGCAGCTCGTCGCGGATATGGCGCATGTGCTGCTGCTCGCGCTCCAGCTGGGCGGTACGTAGCGATAGCAAGGTGGCGGCAACCGAAAGGATGGCGGTCAGCAGGAGCGTTCGGGCGGTGAGCGCGTCGGCGCGTAGGTTCGCGACGAGCGCAAAAGCAAAGACGGAGCCAATGCCCAGCGCGACCCAGGCGTGCTCGCGGCGCATGCGTCGCGCGATGTCATAGAGGGCGAGAGGCGCAAACGGCACAAACGGCGGCACGAAGACAGCCGCGATGATGTAAGCGTAACTTGCGGTCTCGCTTGCGCGCCGGGTGCGTTCCCCCTGTGCCACCTCGGCCAGCGAGGTGGCAATAACGCCAAGGCAAAACGCCGCGACTAGGCGAGCGTCCACAGCAAGACCCATGGCGGCCGCAATACAGCACGCCAGCGCGATCGATTTGTCGAAAAGCCTGTTCATACGGGTATTGTACGCGAAGCCGCGCGTGGTGGAGGGGCCGCCTGCGCAACTGTGACATTCCTCCCACGCGGCAAATCGGGGGCGTCGGCAGGCCACGCGGCCAAGCCTCGCACTCGTGACAAAGCTCACTGGTGCGCGCCGGCGGCTCCTGCGATGATGCAATCGTACCGGGCCGCAATCAACGGAAGGGCCGCCTCATGACAGACATCGTCCACGTCGAAAACCTCGTCAAGCGCTATGACGATCTTATCGCGCTCGACCACTTTAACCTGAGCATCGCCCCCGGCGAGATCTTTGGCCTGCTCGGCCCCAACGGCTCGGGCAAAACCACGTCCATCAACTGTATCCTGCAGCTGCTTGCCTACGACAAAGGCACCATCGAGCTCTTTGGCGAGCCCATGACGCCCGCTCGCTACGACCTCAAGCGCCGCATCGGCGTGGTGCCGCAACAGGTGGCGGTGTTCGACGAGCTCACTGTGCGCGAGAACATCGACTATTTCTGCAGCCTTTACGTTAGCGACCGCAAGCGCCGCCGCGCGCTGGTGGACGAGGCGATCGACTTTGTCGGCTTGGGCGACTTTACCAAGTTTCGCCCCGGCAAGCTCTCGGGCGGCCTGGCGCGTCGCCTCAACATCGCCTGCGGCATCGCGCACAAGCCCGAGCTCATCTTCTTTGACGAGCCCACGGTGGCGGTCGACCCGCAGAGCCGCAACGCCATCCTGGAGGGCATCTGCCGCCTGCGCGACGAGGGCGCCACGGTGGTGTATACCAGCCATTATATGGAGGAAGTCGAGCAGATCTGCAGCCGCATCATGATCATGGACGGCGGGCGCGTGCTGGCGCAGGGCACCAACGACGAACTCAAGCGCATGATTCAGATGGGCGAGAAGATCGTGATCGAGGTCGGCGAGGTGCCGAGCGCGGCGCTCGGTGCCGTCGCGAGCCTGCCGCATGTCCTGGACCTGTCGGCGACGGCGGGCCAGCTCACGTTTTCGTGCGAGGCGAGCCCGCATAACCTGACGGACATTCTCGATGCGCTGCGCTCGCATGACGTGGCGCTTGGCCGCATTTATTCCGAGCCGCCGACCCTCAACGACGTGTTCCTCGAGATCACCGGCCGCGAGCTGCGCGACTAGGGGGCAGTCATGTTCAACACCATCATCACTACGGTCAAGACGCTGCTGCGCCGGCCGAGCACGTGGGTCTGGGGCGCTCTCTTTCCCATCGCACTTTCCACGATGTTCATGTTTATGTTTGCGAATCTGAGCTCTGACGGCACGGTCGACCCGGTACCGGTTGCCGTCATAGCGGACGAGGCCTGGGACGCCTCGACCTTTAAGGACGTGGCGACGTCGCTTGCCAAGGAGAGCGACAATCAGCTGCTCGAGATCCACGAGTGCGACGACGCAGCCGATGCGAACCGTGCGCTTAAGGCCGGCGAGGTCGCGGGCATCTATACGGTCGACGACGCGGGCGCACCCAAGCTCACGTTGCTGTCGAGCTACGACAGCTCGCGTGCCTCAACGGTGCTCACCGACCGCAGCATTCTGGAGACGGTGGCAAGCTCGTATACACAAAATGCCGAGCTCATGTCTCAGATTGCCCAGGACAACCCGGCGGCGCTTGCCGACCCGGAGGCGGTTGCGCGCGCCCTGTCGCTCGAGGGCGGCACCCGCCGCGTAAGCCTGACACGCACCACGCCCGATGGCACGGTCATCTACTATTACGCGCTCTTTGGCCTGGTCGCGATGATGTCTGCGGAGTTTGCCGCCTTGAGCGTCGTCGATCTGCAGCCCAATCTGTCGGGCCTTGGCGCGCGCCGCTGCGCGGGCGGTCTTTCCAAAACGGCGTCGCTGGCCGGTATCTTTGTGGGCTCGTGGCTGGTCTCCTTTGCCTCGATGGCGATCGCGATCGGCTACGTGCGCCTGGTTGTGGGCGTCGACTTTGGCGGGCGCGAGGGGCTGTGTCTGGTGGGCGGTGCCGCTTCCGCGCTTGCCGCCACGGGCTTGGGACTCTTTGTGGGCACGCTTCCCGTTAAGGGCGGCAAGGCATCCAAGTCGGGCATCCTCACAGGCTTTGCCACCACGTGCGCTTTGTTCGCTGGGCTCTACGGCGAACCGGCGATGGCGCTTGCCGATGACGTCGCCCGCGCCTGTCCGGCCGAGTGCTGGCTCAACCCCGTCAAGCTCATCTGCGACATGTTCAACCGCCTGTATTTCTTTGAGGACCTGGGGCCCTTTGCCGTTCGCGCCGGCGCGCTGGTCCTTATGGCGCTGGTGTTTGTCGCCGCCGCCACGCTGATCTTTGGAAGGAGCCGCTATGAGCACCTTTAAGACCGCGCTTCGCATGGCGCTCGCTCACCCGTTCTACCTGCTCATCTACACGGTGTTCATTTCGCTGATGGGCGTATTCATCGCGGCATCGGTGAGCTGGAACTCGTCGCAGCTCACCGAGTACAAGCCCTACGACGCCAACGTGATCGTGGTCGACCGCGATGGCAGTGATCTTTCACGTGCGCTCACCAAGCACCTAGGTTCGCGGTTTGACCTGGTCACGGGCGTCGGCGATGACACGTACGACCTTGCGGACGCGCTCTCCAAGAGCAACAGCGCCAAGGGCAGCGCCGACTGCGTGTTCTTTATCCCGGAGGGGTTCGAGGACGACCTGGTCGCGGCTGCCCGCGCGGGGGAGTCCCTGCCCAAGCTCGATGTGACCTACGGTGCCGGCACCATGGCGGCGGCGCTTTCGTCTGCCGAGGCTTCGCGCTGGATCTCGCTCGCGGGCGCTGCAGCCGCACTTGAGCCCACTGCCTCCAACGGCGACGTTGCCAAGGCCGCCGAACATGCCGCTGCAAAGCGCGCGGAGGTCCAGATCGAGCGGGTCAAGGTCGACTCGGCTGCTGCCGCCACGCTCGAGTCGTACTTCAACTTTGGCGCGTACGCGATTATCTCGTCGGTCATCGTGTCGGTGGGCTTGGTGTTTTCGGGCATGAACGAGCCCGAGCGCGTGCGCCGCATGGATGCCGGCCCAATCTCCGATCGCCAGCGTTCGCTTGCCGTGTTTGCGGCCGCCGCCGTGCTCACCGTCTGTATCTGGTTTGTGTCGAGCATGATGGGCGTCGTGGGCTTTGCCAGCGCGGTTGCCGAGGTCGGCGTGGG
>CATVQO010000114.1 GCA_958346165.1 uncultured Collinsella sp.
GTTCGCTCAACATGAGCGGCAAGTACTTTGACGGTTGCGCGCCCGCCAAGCCCGCGTCGTTCGATGCGTTCGACAACCCGCTGGCAAAGATCGCCGATGGCCTGGTCGAGCGCTACATGGCCAAGATGGACGTGCTCGATTACGGCGGAGCCAAGGATGAGGTCATGGAGCTCATCCATGCCGCCAACCACTACATCGAGGACTCCGAGCCCTGGGCGCTTGCCAAGGACGAGGCCAAGGCTGACGAGCTGGCATTTGTGATCTACAACCTGCTCGAGGCCATCCGCATTGCCGCTCACCTGCTGATGCCGCTCATGCCCCAGACTTCTGTCGAGGCCCTGCGCCGCCTGTCCTGTGAGGGCGAGGCCGCGAGCGACGACCTCAAGGGCATTTGTACTTGGGGCCTGCTTGCCGGCGGTCAGCCCGTCGAGAAGGGCGATCCGCTGTTCCCGCGTCTGGCGTAGAGACCGCGCGAGCGCCATATCGGCAATTTGCTGTTTAGCTGTAAGGGCATGGCCGCCACGGTCCATGCCCTTTTGTTTCAAGACGCCGCCATCATGCTAAGGAGGCAACCATGACAACTTCGCCTTTGGCAAACCCCACGGCCACCAGGGAGCTGCTGGAGGAGTTTGGCCTTGCGACCAAGCATCGCCTGGGCCAGAACTTTCTAATCGACAATCATGTGATCGAGCGTATCTGCGAGCTTTCCGAGCTCACGGGCGATGAGCGCGTGCTCGAGGTTGGCCCGGGCGTTGGTACGCTCACGCTTGCGCTGCTGCAGGAGGCGGCGTGTGTCACGTCGATCGAGGCCGACCCCGAGCTCGAGCCGGTGCTCGATGCCCACGCCGCCGACTACGCCAACTTCCGCTTTATCATGGGCGACGCGCTCAAGGTGGGTCCGGAGCAGATTGAGCAGGCTGCGGGCGGTGAGCCGACGGTGTTTGTCGCGAACCTGCCCTATAACGTGGCGGCGACGATCATCCTGCAGTTCTTCCAGACGATGCCTGCACTCAAGCGCGCCGTCGTCATGGTTCAAAAGGAGGTTGCCGATCGTATTGCCGCAGTGCCGGGTAACAAGACCTATGGTGGCTACACGGCAAAGCTGGGCCTGTATGCGCAGGTTACGGGTCGCTTTGAGGTTCCGCCGCGTTGCTTTATGCCGGCGCCGCACGTTGACTCGGCTGTCGTGCGTATCGACCGTGTTGACGGCGTGGTGCCCGAAGGACTCGATCGCGAATTTGTGGCCCGCGTGATTGATGCTGCATTTGCCCAGCGTCGCAAGACCATCCGCAATTCCATGAGCGCCAACGGCTTTGCCAAGGACGTGCTCGATGCCGCCTTTGAGGCTTGCGGTATCGCACCCACCACGCGCGCCGAGACGCTTGATGTTGCCGACTTTGTCCGTCTGGCCCGGGAGCTAATCCATGATGCCTAATGCCGCACGCGTGACGTTTACCAAGAAAAAGAAGACGGTCGCCTGCCCCGTGCCCTTGGCACCGCTTGCCGACACGCATGCGCATCTGCTTTCGTTTTGGGGCAAAGAAGTGCCCGAGACGCTCGTGCGCGCCAAAGCCGCGGGCGTCGACCTGTTGGTGACGATGTTCGACCCCATCGCTGACAAACGCAGCGTGACGGACTATAGCGACTGGCTCGTGCGCGAAATTCTGCCGATGCAGGATATCCCGCAGATCAAGTATCTTGCCGGCGTGCATCCGTATGGCGCGCCGGACTATACCGACGACGTTCACGCACAGGTCGTTGCCGCACTCGATGACCCTTTGTGCGCCGGTATCGGCGAGATCGGTCTGGACTACCACATGGATTACGACGACGATATCGCGCCGGCGCCCCACGACGTGCAGATCGACTGTATGGCGCGCCAACTCGAGGTCGCCGTACGCCGCAATGTGCCGGTAGAGCTGCATCTGCGTCATGAGGATACGGACGAGGAGCGCACCTCGCATGTGGACGCCTACAACGTGTTGCGCGAGGTCGACGTGCCCCAGGCCGGTTGCGTACTGCACTGCTTTGGCGAGGACCGCGCCACGATGGAGCGCTTTGTGGAGCTGGGCTGCTATATCGCCTATGGTGGCGCGGCCACCTTTAAGCGCAACGACGACGTGCGCGAGGCATTTGCGGCAACCCCACTCGATCGAATTTTGTTCGAGACGGATTGCCCGTATATGGCTCCGGAGCCCATCCGCGGTCTTGAATGCGAGCCCGCAATGATCTCCATTACGGCAAACGCGCTGGTTAACGACCGTGTCGATCGCACAGGTGAGGACGCCGAAACAATCGCGCAAGCCGCTTGGGAAAATGCCTGCAAACTTTTTCAAAAATAGTTCTTGCGTTCGCGGTGGCGCTCCGTTATTCTAATTCCTGCACGCGGGCGTGGCGGAATTGGCAGACGCGTACGGTTCAGGTCCGTATGGGGGCAACCCCATGAAGGTTCAAGTCCTTTCGCCCGCACCATTAAATGAAAGAGCTCCCAGCAATGGGAGCTTTTTTGTTATGAGCCCATCGCAGGGACTTGAACCTGCGAAGGAGCGAGCGTAAAGAAAACGCGGAGCGTTTTAGCGAGCTGGCGAGTCCGCCGGCAGGCGGGCGAAGCCGGTGCGGATCCGCGCAGCGGATACGCGGACGTCCTTTCGCCCGCACCATTAAATGAAAGAGCTCCCAGCAATGGGGGCTTTTTTGTTATGCACAATCTCCTTGGACGGGTATCCTAATGCCAACGTGTGCCTATCAGAGGAGAGACCATGCTGTTGTCCGGTATCATTGCCGCCCTTACGAGCCTTTTGATTCCCATCATCATTTTGTTGCTGCTGCTTCCCAACGCCTGCTATGTCGTTGAACAACAGCATGCCGTGATCATCGAGCGTCTGGGCAAGTTTAACCGCATCGTCAACGCGGGCTTCCACATGAAGGTGCCCGTGATCGACCGCAAAGCCGCCACGGTGAGTCTGCGCACCATGAAAAACGGTTTTGGTATCGACGTTAAGACCCAGGATAATGTGACCATCGGCCTCGAGGTCTCTGCTCAGTACCACGTGAGCTATGACATGGGTGCTGGCCCGGCAGATTCGGGTATCTACAAGAGCTACTACATGCTGCAGGAGCCCGTCGACCAGATGCGTGACTTCATCACCGACGCCCTGCGCTCTTCGATTCCCGTCTACACACTCGATGAGGTCTTTGCCAAGAAGGATGACATCGCCAAGGACGTCAACGCTACCGTTTCCGAGCAGATGGCCGCCTACGGCTTCACCCTCGTGTCGACGCTCATCACCAAAATCGCACTGCCGACCGAGGTCGAGAACTCCATGAACGACATCAACGCCGCCCAGCGCAAGCGCGCTGCGGCACAGGAGCTCGCCGAGGCCGACCGCATCAAGCGCGTCACCGAGGCGACCGCCGAGGCCGAGGCTATGGAAAAGGCGGGCGAGGGCATCGCCAACCAGCGCAAGGCCATTGCACTGGGTATCAAAGATTCGCTCGAGATCATCCAGGAGACGGGTGTCGGCAATGACGAGGCCAACCAACTGTTCATGTTTACGCAGTGGTCCGAGATGATGACGGAGTTCGCTCGCACGGGTAAAACCTCGACGGTCGTGCTGCCGAGCGACTTTTCGCAGTCGGCCTCTATGTTCGAGCAGATGCTGGCTGCCGGTAAGGTTCAGAACGAGTCAAAGGAGTAGGCACGCGTGAAATACACCGTCGTTTGTGTTGGCAAGCTCAAAGAGCGCTTTTGGAAGGACGCGTGCGCTGAGTACACCAAGCGCCTAGGCGCCTATGCCAAGGTGGATATCCGCGAGGTGGCCGATATCGACCCGGCTAAGGCGGGCGGCGTGGATGCCGCGCGCGACAAGGAGGGGGCGGCAATTCTTGCTGCATTGCCGTCTCGAGCGCATGTGATCCTGCTGGCTATCGAGGGCAAGGAGCGTTCGAGTGAGGAGCTCTCGGCGAGGCTCGACGATCTTATGCTGCGAGGCAGCAGCGACATCGCCTTTGTGATTGGCGGTTCGGACGGCGTGAGCGATGAGGTGCGCGCCCGCGCCGACGAGATGCTCAGCTTTGGACGCATTACCTTGCCGCATAACTTGGCGCGCGTGGTGCTGCTGGAGCAAATCTACCGCGCCTGCAAGATCAGCCGTGGCGAGCCGTATCACAAATAGGTCGGCAATACGAAACAATGGCGTGGGACAATAGCTTTCGTTTTGAAGAGCGTGTCTGAGAGGACTATGAGATATGAAGATTGGATTTGTCGGTTTTGGCAATATGGCGAGCGCTATGGCCGATGGCTGGATCGCTGCCGGTGTAGCTGCGAGCGACATGTGCGCCTGCGCGGGTCGCTACGACGCACTGGTTGAGCGCTGCGAGGCGCGCGGCATGGTCGCCTGCCACGATGCCGCCGAGGTTGTCGCCGCATCCGATATCGTGGTCGCTGCGGTCAAACCGTACATGATCGAGAAGGTATTCGCCCCGCTCAAGGATGCTCTTGCCAAAAAGGTCGTTCTGTCGGTTGCCTGGACCTGGGACAGTGCCAAGTGGGAGCAGGTCCTGCCGGGCGTCGCGCATATCTCGACGGTGCCCAACACACCGGTTTCGGTGGGCGAGGGCGTCATCGCTTGCGAGAAGGCTTCCACGCTTAGTGATGAGCAGAGCGCCGTGGTGCTTGATCTGCTTGGCAAGCTCGGTGCGGTGGTCGAGCTTGATACGAGCCTGCTGTTCGTGGGCGGCACGGTGGGTGGTTGCGCTCCGGCATTTGTCGCTATGGCAATCGAGGCCCTGGGCGATGCGGCGGTCAAGCACGGTATCCCGCGTGCCGATGCCTATCGCATTGTGAGCCAGATGGTGCTAGGTACGGCAAAGTTGCAGCTTTCAACTGGTCAGCATCCTGCGGCGATGAAGGATGCCGTATGCTCGCCCGGTGGCGCCACCATCAAGGGCGTCGTTGCGCTCGAGGATGCCGGCATGCGCAGTGCCCTGGTCAAGGCAATCGACGCAACTCTCCAGTAAAACCTGCCATTTAGGGACAGGTTTATTTTGGCAGGTTTTTCCTGCGGTTTTGTCGTATGTGCGAAAAGCGCCCCGCAACTGGCTCAATTCCAGTTGCGGGGCGCTTGCGTTTGCCCAGATAAAACCGACCAAAATAAACCTGGCCCTTTTTGGCAGGTTAGTCCCAGAAGCTGTCTTCCTCATCCTCGGACTTGGGTCCGCGGTCGACGTACATCTTATGGGTACGCTTCTCCATTACAAAGGCAAGAATCGCAAATAACAGGATGCCGCCGGCGAAAAGGATGGCAAAACCGGTGCGGGTGCCAAACAAAAAGGAAAAAACTGCGTCCATTGGGTGCCTTC
>CATVQO010000115.1 GCA_958346165.1 uncultured Collinsella sp.
ACCCGCTGCGCCTTCGAGGTCGGCGGCATGGATCTGGGCATGGGCGTCACCTACCTCGATCCGGGTTCGTCGCAGATGGGCAAGAAGGAGTCCATCGAGGACACTGCCCGTGTTCTCGGCCGCATGTATGACGGCATCGAGTTCCGTGGCTTTGCCCAGGACGACGTCGAGGAGCTCGCTGCTAAGTCCGGCGTGCCCGTGTGGAACGGCCTGACCACCGAGTGGCATCCCACCCAGATGCTCGCCGATATCCTGACCGTCCAGGAGAACTTCAACTACGACATCAAGGGCAAGACCCTCGTCTTCATGGGCGACTGCAAGAACAACGTCGCTCGCTCCCTCATGGTCGTCTGCTCCAAGCTCGGCATGAACTTCGTGGCCTGCGGCCCCGAGGAGTGCATGCCCGCCGACGACGTCATCGAGGCCTGCAAGCCCATCGCCGAGGCCAACGGCTGCACCATCAAGCTGACCACCGACGTCAAGGACGGCGTCACCGGTGCCGACGTTATCTACACCGACGTGTGGGTCTCCATGGGCGAGCCCGACGAGGTCTGGGCCGAGCGCATCGCTCAGCTCACCCCGTATCGTGTCACCTCCGAGGTCATGGCTATGGCCAACCCGGGTGCCATCTTCCTGCACTGCCTGCCCAGCTTCCACGACACCAACACCACCATTGGCGCCGAGAAGTGCGAGCAGTTCG
Organism: uncultured Collinsella sp.; assembly: GCA_958346165.1. The sequence goes on from CATVQO010000115.1 coordinate 701, forward strand.
GCATCACCGAGCAGGAGGTCACCGACGAGGTCTTCGAGAGCCCCGCTTCCAAGGTCTTCGACGAGGCCGAGAACCGCATGCACACCATCAAGGCTGTCATGTACGCCACGCTCAAGTAAGAGCATCTAGCATCTCGCTCGGGGTGTATTGCTGCACACCCCGAGCAGTTTTATCTGGTAATAATCTCGCATCAAGCGGCAGGCACGGCACGGAAGAGCCGCTTCTGGCGAGATCAGTAAATGATTTATGAAGGGGGGATGAGAACTATGACTGAGACCGCTAAGAAAAAGCGCGGTATGCCTTCATCGTTCACCATTCTTCTTGCTCTGCTGGCAATTGTCGCAGTGATTACCGTTATCGTCTCCGGCACGTCCGGCGGCGCGGTTACTGCCGCCCGTCTGAGCGATTTCTGCACCGCCCCGATTAAGGGCTTCGCTGACGCTCTGCCCGTCTGCCTCTTCGTTATGATCCTGGGCGGCTTCCTCGGTATGATGACCGAGACCGGCGCCCTGGACAACGGCATCGCCGTTCTGGTGCAGAAGCTTAAGGGCAACGAGATTATGCTCATTCCCGTGCTGATGCTCATCTTCTCCCTCGGTGGTACCACCTATGGTATGTGCGAGGAGACCGTTCCCTTCTACGCCCTGCTCGCCGCTACCATGATGGCTGCTGGCTTCGACCCCATGGTCGGTGCCGCTACCGTCCTGCTCGGCGCTGGCTGCGGCTGCCTGGGCTCCACGGTTAACCCGTTCGCCGTCGGCGCTGCCGTCGACGCTCTGACCGGCGTTGGCATTGAGGTCAACCAGTCCATCATCATCGGCCTCGGTGCCGTCCTGTGGATTGTCACTACCGCTATGTCCATCTTCTTCGTGATGAACTATGCCAAGAAGGTCAAGGCTGACAAGGGTTCCACCATCCTGTCGATGCAGGAGCTCAAGGACGCCGAAGAGGCTCACGGCAAGGCTGCTTCCGAGGTCCACAAGGAGGTCAAGCTCACCGGTCGTCAGAAGGGTGTTCTGATCGCCTTCGCCTTCACCTTCGTCGTCATGATCGTCGGCTTCATTCCGCTGGCCGACCTCAACGAGGGCGTCGCCAACTTCTTCGACGCTGGCGCTGTCTACGACGCCGACGGTAACGCCGTCGTCCAGGGCTGGTCTGCCCTGATCACCGGCCTGCCCATTGGCCAGTGGTACTTCGACGAGGCTTCCACCTGGTTCTTCCTCATGGCCGTCCTGATCGGTATCATCGGTGGCCTGTCCGAGAAGCAGATCGTTAACACCTTCATCACCGGCGCTGCCGACATGATGTCCGTTGTTCTCGTCATCGCCCTCGCCCGTGGTATCTCCGTCCTCATGGCTAACACCGGCCTCGATGTCTTCGTCCTCGACGCTGCCGCCAATGCCCTGGCTGGCCTGTCCGGCGTGATCTTCGCTCCCATGAGCTTCCTGGTCTACTTCGGCCTGTCCTTCCTGATCCCCTCGACCTCCGGTATGGCCACCGTCTCCATGCCCATCATGGGACCGCTGGCTGTTAAGCTCGGCTTCTCGCCTGAGGTCATGGTCATGATCTTCTCCGCCGCCATCGGTGTCGTGAACCTATTCACCCCGACCTCCGGCGCCATCATGGGCGGTCTCGCCCTGGCCAAGATCGAGTGGACGACCTGGCTCAAGTTTGCCCTTAAGCTCATCGTCGCGCTCTCCGTCGTCTGCGCCATCATCCTGACCGTCGCCTGCGTGTTGATCTAAGTACCCAACGGGTACCCCACGGAAACCTTGACGATCCTGTAGAGGATCACCTGGTCATCGTCTGTCCGGCGGGGTAAACCCACCGGTAGACTCCTACCTTTAGCCCCCTTCCGTTCCGTGCGCGGGAGGGGGCGCTCTTGTGTTCCGGCGTTTTACCAAACGCCGGAACCACTCGACGCTGCAAGCCCGCCAGAGCGGCAATCTGACGTTCAATCGTCGGGCATGGCCAAAAGGCCTATGCCCTCCTCTTTCACGTCACCTTGCTCGCTCTGGCGGGCTTTCGCTGGCTTATGCTCAACCTGCGGCGCTGCCATTGTTGGTGCTGAGTGCCTTGTTTCCCGTCCCAAATGATCTACCCCGGGTCCCCGTTGGTTGTGGTGAGCGTGTTTGGTTGGTGCCTGTTGATGGTTTGGGTATCGGGGAGGGCGGGCTCCGTTATAATCGCCTAGAACATTAAATGGAAACGGGACGGGAGCCATATATGCGCCAGGGTTTCGACAACGCGAAGTATATCGAGCTGCAGGCCGCTCATATTAAGGAGCGCATCTCGCAGTTTGGCGGCAAACTCTATTTGGAGTTTGGCGGCAAGCTGTTTGACGACTATCACGCGAGTCGCGTGCTGCCGGGTTTTGAACCGGACAGCAAGTTCCGCATGCTCAAGAGCATTGCCGATGACGTTGAGGTTATCATCGCGATCAACGCGAACCACATCGAAAAAAACAAGGCTCGTGGTGACCTCGGTATTACCTATGACGAGGATGTGCTGCGCCTGGTTGACCTGTTCCGCGGCAACGGCTTTGCCGTCGCGGCCGTGGTCATCACCCAGTACGCCGGCCAGCCCGCCGCCGATGTGTTCCGCAATCGCCTGAACGCGCTCGGCATTCCCGCCAAGCTGCACTATCCCATCGAGGGGTATCCGCACGATGTCGATCTGATCGTTTCTGACGAAGGCTACGGCAAGAACGAGTTTGTCGAGACCACGCGTCCACTCGTTGTCGTGACGGCACCCGGCCCCGGCTCGGGCAAGCTCGCCACTTGCCTCTCGCAGCTGTATCACGAGCATAAGCACGGTACCGCCGCCGGCTATGCCAAGTTCGAGACCTTCCCGGTCTGGAATCTTCCTCTGACGCATCCGGTCAATATTGCCTACGAGGCCGCCACGGCTGACCTCGACGACGCCAATATCATCGATTCGTTCCACCTTGAGGCCTACAACAAGACCACGGTCAACTACAACCGCGACGTCGAGGCCTTCCCGGTAGTCCGTGCCCTGATGGAAAAGATCTTGGGCAAGAGCCCCTACCAGAGCCCTACGGACATGGGCGTCAATATGGTCGGCTTTGCCATCACCGATGACGATGCCTGCCGCGACGCTTCCAAGATGGAGATCGTCCGCCGCTACTTTACCGCGGTCGAAAATGCGCGCCGTACCGGCGTGGGCGATGAGCAAGTCGACCGTCTCAAGATTATTATGAAGAAAGCCGGCATCGATAAGAACTACTCACCGGCGCGCTCGGCGGCCCTCACCAGGGAGCAGCTGACGGGTGGTCCCGTGGGGGCCATGGTCATGCCCGATGGCTCCGTGGTGACCGGTAAGACCTCCACGCGCCTGGGCGCCGCAAGTTCGCTCATTATGAACGCCCTCAAGCATGTCTCGGGCGTCGACCTTGAGCTCGAGGTCATTAGCGATGAGGCGATCGAGCCCATCAGCAAGCTCAAGACGCATTTCCTGGGCAGCAAAAACCCTCGCCTCCACACCGACGAGACGCTTATGGCGCTGTCGATCACCTCGGCCACGAGTGAGACGGCCGCTCGCGTCCTTTCGGGCCTGGAGCAGCTGCGCGGTTGCGATGCCTTCTTTAGCGTGATTATCTCGCCGACGGACGAGACGGTACTGCGCAAACTGGGTATCAACGTGTGCTGCGAGCCCAAGTTTGAGCGCCGCGGTTTCTTCCACCGCTAAGTTTGAAGCACCGCGGTAATTGCATTGCATTTTGGCCGTATCGGGTTGGCGCCCGGTACGGCTTTTTGATCAATAAAGCGCCTATTTCGGCGATAAATAGCCGTTTACCTGCCTAGAAACAATTTGAGCGGTATACAATAACCGTAACTGTTTCATCCTTAGCGGGATGCCGCATGATGGATATTACCTGCCATCGTGAGGTGTGTCGGTCGCGCACGGCGCGTTAGATGCTCGTGCTCGGTTTGAGGAGGCTGCTATGGCGGGCAAGGGTCGTGCGAGTGTCAACGATATGAAGCGTGTCGAGGTGCTGGTGTTGATGGAAATCGACCAGCAAACCGAAGACAATGGCGGGCCGTATGGTTTCTCGCGCAAAACGCTTGCCGAGCGCGTGGGGGTTTCGCCGTATCGTGCCCGCGCCGCAATCGATCGCTTGGATTCCGAAGGCATGATTGATGTCGTCTCGCGTTATAGCGACGACGGCGGTCAGCTTGCAAATGGCATTTGCCTCACCGAACGTGGCGAGTGGTATCTTGAGGGCGTCCGTACCGGCATGCTCGTTCAAGAAATGCTTGAGGACGAGGTTGCTGATCGATAGCAGCATGTAACCCTTGCCATAGCGACGCCGCCTGGGAAACCGGGCGGCGTTTTGTTTCAAGATTGAGAAATGCAATCGCACGCGAGAAAAATTGCGAACGGTCCGCGGCGCGAGTATTACAATGAAGACCCGTAAGATGTGGATAAACAACTTCTACGGGAAGCGCAGGTAACTTAATATGACCAAGCATGTGTTCGTAACCGGTGGCGTGGTTTCGTCCCTGGGCAAGGGTATCACCGCGGCCTCGCTGGGCCGTCTGCTCAAGTCGCGTGGCTACAAAGTAACGATGCAGAAGGCCGACCCGTATCTGAACGTCGACCCCGGTACCATGAGCCCGTTCCAGCA